>JBKPMQ010000057.1:0-4797 GCA_046732235.1 Actinomycetota bacterium | reverse complement strand
CACCATGTGCAGGGCCATGGCGCGGCCGATGCCGCTCGCGGCGCCGGTCACGACGCACGTCCCGCTCACGTGCCGGCCCGCTGGATCGCCGCGGTTAGCGTCGTCCGCAGGCTGGCGCCGGGGGCGAGCTCGAGCGCCGCGCCGGCGGCGACCGCCTGCTCGAGGTTGCCCTGGCTCACCCACGGCTCGACGCCGAGCCCGTAGGCCCCGCGCAGCGGCATCGCCTCGGCGCCGCCGTACGGCTGCCAGGAGATGATCCACCGGAACACCGCCGGATCCCAGTCGAGCCGGAACCCGAGCCCGAGCCCCTCGTTCACGACCTCGACCCAGCCGGCCTCGAGGTCGCACAGGTAGACGTCGTCGTGCGAGCCCTGCTCGGGGCCGGGGACGACTGCGAGGTCGGCGTCGCCGCCCGAGCGCAGCGGTGCGTGCGGCCAGGCGCTGCGGCGGCCGGGCGCGAGCCGGGCGGTCTCCTCCCACATCTCCGGGATGGTGAGGACTGTGCGCGCGGGCGTCCGGAGCCGGGCACCCGCGCCGACCAGAGGGGCCCCGAGCACGCAGTGGTGACCCCAGACGAACTGCTCGGGCTCGTCGCCGAGGTTCGTGACGGTCTCGTCCAGCTCGACGCCGGCGGAGCCGGACCGCAGGCGCATGACCCGCTCGAGCCGGAGCGGAGAGCGCGGGCACTCCACGGTAAAGCGCACCGCCAGGGCGGCCTCCGAGCGCTCGCTCACCTTCCAGTCCCACGCTTCCGTCGCCACCTCGCCGTGGAACGGCAGGTGGCGGCCGCGGTACACGCAGGGATCGTTCGCGTTCGGGAAGAGCTCCTGCCACCCGCCCTCGTAGTTCTCCAGGAACGGCGCGCCGTCGCTCCCCTCCCGGGGCGGCGCGCCGGGCGGCTGGAGCCCCCACGGCGCCTTGAAGAGCACGTCGGTGCCCGTGGGAACGTCCACGAACGCGTAGATGTCGGCGCCCTTCGTGGGCAGCACGGTCACGGCCACGACCTCGTTCCCGAGCGTGACCGCAGGCCACCCGCCGACCTCGCCCTCGGTGAGGACGGGCGCCGTCACTCCTCGGGCAGCGTCTCGAGGATGAACCGGTTGGACGTGAGTCCGCAGTCGACGCGCAGGTCGATCCCCGTGATGCCCGACGCGGCGTCGGTCATCTCGGGTCCTCTGGCTCCGAACCATGCGCGACTCCAAACGCTATAGCATCTAGCATGCAGGAGCCGGCCTCGAGCGGGTGCGTCGCGAGCGCCTCGACCCGGATGCGCATGTACGGCCAGAGCGGCAGCGAGGTCAGGGCCGCATGCAGCTCCGTGGCGTCGGCTGCGCGGTAGAGCGAGACGTTCGCTCGCCGACCCGGCAGGCGCCAGATGCGCACCAGCGTGCCCGCCTCGATCAGCTCCCGGCCGCGGCGGGCCTCGGCCGCGGTCAGCTCCGCCCGGCGCTCCTCGGGCATCCCCTCCGGCATGCGGATCTCGATGTGTACGAGGAACTCCACCTCACCCCGCCGCACGGTCGGCGACGGCGTAGGCGGGGTTGACGATCGCCGCGACCGGCCGGCCCGCGAGGAAGTCGATCGCCTGCCGGGTGGCGAACACGGGGAGGTCGGCCAGCGCCGCCGCCGAGTACCAGGCGGCGTGCGGGCTGAGCGTCACCGAAGGGAGGCTGCGCAGCGGGCTCTCGGCCGGCGGCGGCTCGGCCTCGAAGACGTCCAGCCCGGCGCCGGCGAGCTGACCCGACTGGAGGGCTGCGGCCAGCGCCGCCTCGTCCACGAGACCGCCCCGGCAGGTGTTCACGAGCCGGGCGCCCCGACGCATGGCGGCGAGCGCGCGGGCGTCGATCATGTGCTGGGTCTCGGCCGTCAGCGGCACGTGCAACGTGACGATGTCCGCGCCGGCCAGCGCCTCGTGAAGCGCGACCGGGATGTGGCCGTCGTCGCGGACGGCCCGGTCGCCCACGTAGCGGTCGTGCACGAGCACGCGGAAGCCGACCGCTCCGAGCGCCGCCGCGACCCGCGCGCCGATGCGCCCGTAGCCGATCACCCCGATCGAGGTCGTCGACGGCCGGGCCGCGTCGGGGTAGGACTTCGCCGCCGCCCACCTGCCCGCCCGCACTGCGGCATCCTGGGCGACGACGCCACGGGCCTGATCGAGGACGAGCGCCAGCGTGTGGCAGGCAACCTCTTCGATGCAGTAGTCCGGCGTGTTGGCGACGGCGACGCCGCGTTCGGTGGCGGCGTCGACGTCCACCATGTCGTAGCCGATGCCGAGCCGGCTGATCATCCGCACGCTCGGCAGCGCGTCGAGCACGCGGGCGGAGACGGGCGCCCACTGCAGGATCAGCACGTCGGCGTCCGCGCACTGGTCGATCACGTCCTGCTCGCTGCGGCAGGCGGCCCGCCGGCTCGCGATCCCGGCCTCCTCCAGCAGCCGCTCCTCTGCGCCGTCGGACGGCAGGTCGGAGTCGGTGATGACGACGAGCGGGCTCATCGGGCCACTTCGGCGGGGTTCGCGAGCGAGCGCTCGATCCGGTCCGCGGCGACCTGGATGTGGCGGGCCATCTCGGCCTGCGCCTGCGCCGGATCGCCGCCGGCGATCGCGTCGACGAGGTCGATGTGGCTCTTCGCGTGGGCGCGAAGCTCGTCCGCCGGCAGGCTGCGCGTCGCGGCCCGCAGGAACGCGGCGACCCGGCCCCGCACCTGGGCGGCGACCTCGTTCAGGAGCGAGTGGTCGGACAGCTCCCAGAGGAGGCCGTGAAACTCCTGGTCGAGCGCGACGAGCGCATCGACACTGCCGGCGTCCGCGGCGTCCAGCATGCGCCCGGCGATCGACCGCAGCGCGCTCTCCGCCTCGGGCGTGAGCCGCTCCTGGGCCCGGCGCACGACAAAGCCCTCGAGCACGATCCGCAGCGACGAGATCTCGGCCAGGGCGACCGGCGTCAGCTCGGCCACCCAGGCGCCACGGCGGGGGATCCGCTGCACCAGCCCCTCGTCGGCCAGGCGGGCGAGCGCCTCGCGCACCGGGATGTGGGAGACGCCGAGCTGGCTCGCGATGGTGCGCTCGACGAGCTTGGTGCCGGGGCGGTAGACGCCCTGCTGGATGGCCTCGCGGACGCGCTCGGCCACGCGGTCGGAGAGGCTGTGGTCGCCGAGCCGCTCGAGCGACGTCATCGGCGCACGATCCAGCCGTTGGCCGACCAGCCGCCGTCGACGCGCAGCGTCTCGCCGGTGATGAACGAGGACTGCTCGTCGTCGGCGAGGTAGGCGACGGCGCTCGCGATCTCGCCGGGCTCGCCGAAGCGGCGCATGGGCGTCCGGGCCTCGTAGCCGTCGACGTCGATGATGCCCTCGTCGATCCCCTTCTGGACGAGCGCGGTGCGGGTGACACCGGGCGCGACCGCGTTCACGCGGACGCCCCGGTCGGCCCACTCGATGGCGAGCACCTCGGTCATCGCCACGACCGCCGCCTTGGCGGCGCAGTATGCAAGGCGCATCGGGAACGCCTCCGACGCGTTGATCGAGCTGATGCTCACGATCGCGCCCGACCGGCGCTCGAGCATGTGCCGCCCGACGGCCTGCGAGCACAGGAAGACGCCGGTCTGCATGATGCCGATCGACACGTCCCAGTCGTTGTCGGAGAACGTCTCGGACGGGCCGGCGATGGCCAGCCCGGCGTTGTTCACGAGCACGTCGATGCGGCCGTGGCGGTCGAGCGTCGCCGCGGCGGCGGCCTCGACGTCGCCGCGGCGGGAGACGTCGCACGCGTGGCCGCTGCCGCCGATCGACTCGCCCACCCTTTCGGCGTCGTCGCTGTCCACGTCCCACACGGCGACGGCCGCGCCGCCGGCGTGGAAGCGGCGGCCGATCGCCTCGCCGATGCCGCGGGCGCCCCCGGTGACGACGCAGACCTTGCCCTCGAGGCTCACACGGCCCTCCCCGACGGCGGCGAGAAGAGCTCGCAGACGTGACCGTCGGCGTCACGCACGTACACGCACCTGCCGCCCGCATTTGCGCCCGTGTCGACGTCGGCGGGAGGGCCGAGCGGCGACCCGCCGGCGGCGACCAGCCGCTCGAGCAGCCCGTCGACGTCCGGGCAGGCGACACACACATGGCTGAACCCGACGTCCGCCGGCCGGCCGCTGACGTGGCCGCCGGCGGGGGCGAGGTACTCGAACAGCTCGATCCGGGCGCCGCCCCCCGGAAACTCCAGGTGCACCATGCGCACGTGCGCCCCGGGCTCGCGCACGACCGCCTCGAGGTACCCGCCCTGCTTCTCCTGGCTCATCGCCTCGCGCATGCCGAGCCCGTCGCGCCAGAACCGCAGGGCGCGATCCAGGTCGGAGACCGTCAGCCCCGTGTGCGCGAGGGCCGTCGCCTGCGGCGACTCGGAGCTCACGCCGCAGGCTCCGCCGATGCGCCGGCAGCGAGCCCGAGCGGATGCCGGGAGAGGACGCGGCAGCCGTCGGCGGTCACGACCGAGACGACCTCGACCCGGACGCCGAGGCCGCCGCGATACGCGCCGGGCTCGAGCGCGACGACCATTCCCGGCTCGATCACGGTCGCGCCGTCCGGGATGATCCGCGGCTCCTCGTGCCACCGGAAGCCGAGCCCGTGCCCGGTGTGGTGCGGGTACGAGTGGCCGGCCGACTCGACCTCGGCCCGCACGGCGCGGTCGACGTCGCCCGCGGTGGCGCCCGGCCGCAGCGCGGCCAGGCCGATCTCGAGCGCGCGGCTCGCGACGGCGTGCATCTCGACCGCCTCGGGCGGCGGGTCGCCGAGCGCCCAGGTCGCGCA
>JBKPMQ010000056.1:0-12071 GCA_046732235.1 Actinomycetota bacterium | reverse complement strand
GGCCCGGCGCCGCCGCGGTGGCCACCCGCCTGCGCGCGTCGTGGCGCGGCCTCGCGAGCGCCGGCGTCCCGGCCCGCGAGGCTGTGCAGGTCCTGAACGAGACGCTCATCGCCGAGCGGCGGCGGGCGTCGCTGCCCGTCCTCTTCGCGACGCTCTGCCTGGCGTCGATCGAGGACGACGGGTCGAGCGCCTGCTTCGTGCTTGCCGGTCACCCGCCGCCGCTCCTGGTGGCACCGGGCGGCGTCCGGGAGTACGAGCTGCCCACCAACCCGGCGATCGGCATCACGGAGCGCCCGGAATGGCGCGAGCACAACGTGGAGCTTCCCCCCGCCCCCTGGTCGCTGCTCTTCTACACCGACGGCCTCGTCGAGGGGCGGACGGCGCCGGCGGGGCCGCGGCCGTTCGGCACCGACCGGCTCCGGTCGCTGCTCGCGACGCCCGGCCCGCCGCTCGTCGAGGCGGACGTGGACGCTGTCCTCTCCGCCGTCGCGGCGGCGAACGGCGGCCCCATGGGCGACGACATCGTCGTCGTCGCCGTGTCGCCCCTCGACCGCAGCGCGCATCCCGGCCATGGGTAGAGTTCGGCTGTTCGGGTCCGAGGGGAGGTAGACATGGCGGTTGGCGATTCCGGCAGCATCCGGGTCGACCGCAAGGAATCCGGGTCGTGGGTGCTCGAGCTCCACGGCGAGCACGACCTCTCGACCGTGCAGGCGATCCACGCCACGCTGGCGCCGATCGCCGACCGCGGCGAGGCGGCCGTCATCGACCTCTCCCAGGTCACTTTCATCGACTCGGCGGTCCTGACCGAGCTCGTCGCGTCGCGCCGGCGCGACGAGGACGGCCGCGGTGCCCGCCTCGCCCTGGTCGCGCCGCCCGGCGGCTTCCCCGCCCGGGTGCTGGGTCTGCTCCAGCTCGGGCGCGTGATCGGCGTGTACGAGACCAGGGACGCCGCGCTGGCGTCGTTCTAGGGCCGGCCGGTCCCCTTCACCGCGTAACCCCCGAGCCCCCGCTCCAGCAGCTCGACCGCCGCATCCGCCTGGGCGAGCAGCCGCTCGCGCACCGTCGCGTGGGGCGTGCCCGCGACCACGCCGGCGCGGGCCTGCGCGACAAGGGCGTGGTGGACGCCCATGAGCGCGTTCGCGGCCACGACCGGGGCGATGTCGGTCGGGTGCGCGCCCTGCTCCTCGGCGATCAGCGCCGCCAGTGAGGCGGTGTAGCGGGCCAGGGTCTGCTGCTCCCGGGCAAGCAGCGCGGGGCTTCCCGCGATCATGCGGGTGATGCCGGCGAGCCGCTCGCGGGCCTCGCCGTCGGGCTCGGCGAGGAGCCCGCGCGGCCGGCGCACGAAGCGCCCGAACGCCGCGATCACCGGCTCCCCTTCAGGGCGATCGCGGATCGCGGCGAGCAGCTCGGCCTCGAACGCCTCCAGGCGCCAGTAGACGAGGTCCTCCTTGGTCGGGAAGTAGTTGAAGACCGTCTGCTGGGACACATCCGCGGCCCGCGCGATCTCGGCGACGGTCACGGCCTCGAAGCCGCGCTCGGCGAAGAGGACGCGCGCCGTCTCGGCGATCAGCTCGCGGGTGCGCACCTTCTTCCGCTCTCGCAGGCCTGCCTGCTCCATCACCGGATCAGTGTATCTGCCAGAAGTCTATTTTGCATATAAAAATAGATTCAATATACTTCTGATCTCACTCCAGTTTCTTTCTCGGGAGGTCGAACCATGGAGAGCACCGTTGAGCACAGGGTCGGGGTCGTATTCGCGGCCATCGTGCTGGCCATGCTTCCCGCCGTCCTCGACCAGACGATCCTGGCGACGGCGCTGCCGGTGATTGCGAGCGACCTGGGCAGCCTGAGCGACGTCTCATGGGTCGTGAGCGCCTACGTCGTCGCCGCGGCGGCCGCGACGCCGCTCTGGGGGAAGCTCGGCGACCGTCACGGCCGGAAGCTCCTGCTCGAGGTCGCGCTGGTCGCCTTCGTGACGACCTCGGCGCTCTGCAGCGCCGCGACGGACATCTCTCAGCTGGTGGCACTGCGGGCGGTCCAGGGTTCCGCCGCGGGCGGGCTCATGACGCTCGCTATGGCGGTCGTGGGCGACCTGGTCGTCCCCCGGGAGCGCGGCCGCTATCAGGGCTACATCGCTGCGACCTTCGCGGCCGCCACGATCGTCGGGCCGCCGATCGGCGGCGCGCTCGTCGACGGCGCCGGCTGGCGCTGGGTCTTCCTCGTGAACCTGCCCGTCGGGGCGGCCGCACTGATCGGCCTCCACCTGCGGCTCCCGGGCCGCCCCGCCGACCGGCCCGAGCACCGGCTCGACATCGCAGGCGCGGCCCTGCTCGCCGGGGCGACGTCGGCGCTCATGCTCGTGTGCATCCTGGGCGGCGGCCGGTTCGCATGGGCCTCCGCGCCGACCCTCGCCCTGATCGCGGCCGTGGTCGTCCTTACTGCGGCCCTCGTCGCCCGCGAGCGTCGCGCCGCCGACCCGATCGTCCCCGTGACGATGCTGCGCATGCCGGCGATCGCGGTGTCCAGCTCGGCGCTCTTCCTGGCGACCGCGGCGCTCTTCGCCGTGACGGTGTTCGTGCCCCTCTACCTCCAGGCCACGACCGGCGCGAGCCCGACCGAGGCGGGGCTGCTGCTCGTCCCGGCGATGCTCGGGATCACCCTGTCGACGACCCTCTCCGGGCGCAGCATCGCCCGCACGGGCCGCTACCGGCGCTTCCCGATCGCCGGGCTCGGGCTGATGACGGCCGCCCTGCTCGTGCTGGCCGCCGTCGCGCCGGCCACGTCTCGTGTCGCGACGGGCGCAGGCCTGGCCCTGTTCGGGCTCGGCTTCGGCATGGTGACGCAGGTGCTGATCATCGCAGTCCAGAACGGGGTCGACCGCCGCGAGCTCGGCGTCGCCACCGCGGCCACGGGCTTCTTCCGCGGCCTCGGCGGCGCGGTCGGGGCGGCCGTCCTGGGTGCCGTGTTCGCGGCGGTGGCCGGCACCCACGTGGGCGAGGGCGGCGGGCATCTCGCCGCCGCCGCACGCGACGACGTCGTGGACGCGGTGCGAGCCGTGTTCCTCGTTGCGGCGCCGCTGGCGGCGCTCGCGCTCGCCGTCGTCCTGCGTCTGCCGGAGCAGCCGCTCACGGGATCGCGGGGATGAGCTGCTACACGGACCGGCGTTCGAGCTCGCGGACGCGCACGGACAGCGTCTCGAGCAGCGCGACCGCGATCGACGGCTCGCTGCGCAGCAGGTTCCCGAACTGGTCGGCGGCGATGCGGAGGGCCGAGAGCTCGGTCTCGGCCATCACGGTGGCCGAGCGCGGGCGCCGGTCGAGCAGGGCCATCTCGCCGAAGAACTCTCCGGGGCGCAGCGTCGCAGGGCGCGCGCCCCGGCGGACGACGGTCGCCCGGCCCTCGAGGATGATGAAGAAGGTGTGGCCCTTC
This sequence comes from Actinomycetota bacterium, assembly GCA_046732235.1. Taxonomy (GTDB): domain Bacteria; phylum Actinomycetota; class Thermoleophilia; order Gaiellales; family JAICJC01; genus JAICJC01. Next base: position 8,642 of record JBKPMQ010000056.1, on the reverse strand, counting down.
GAGCCCTCGCGCACGATCGCCGCGCCGGCGTCGAAGCGCACCGGCATGACGAGCTTCGCCACCTTCCGCAGGTGGCGGTCGGAGAGGTCCGCGAAGAGCGGCACCCGGCGCAGCACCGGCAGTGACACGCGCGGCACGTCGCGGGACGGCGCCGACGCGATCTCCGCGAGACCGTCGGCCACCGGCGATCCGCCCGGTTTCGCCCCCACTGCACCCTCCCGCATTCCGCCCGATGATATCGGCGCGGGCCGCGCCGTGGCACGATGCCGGTGTGGCCGACGTCGTCGTCTTCATCCCCGCCTGGAACGAGGAGAAGAACCTCCCCGCCGTGCTCGACGAGCTGCGCGCCGATCTGCCCGGGGCCGACGTGCTGGTGGTCGACGACGGCTCGACGGACGCGACCGGCGAGGTCGCCCGGGCCGGAGGCGCGCACGTGCTCGCGTTCCCGGAGAACCGCGGCCTGCGGGCCGGGATCGCGGCCGGATACGGCTACGCCCACGAGCACGGCTACGCGATCTGCGGGCGCGTGGACGCCGACGGCCAGCACCCGGTCGCCGAGCTGCGCCGGCTGGTGGAGGAGGTCCAGGCCGGCCGCTGTGACGTGGCCGTCGGGTCGCGGTACCTCTCGGGGGACGACCATGCGCCCTACCGCTACCGGCTCGAGGGTTCGCGCCGCTTCGGCACCGCGGTCGCCCGCCGCGCGACCGGCGCCGTGCTGCGGCGCCCGTTCCACGACCCCATGAGCGGCATGTGGGCCGTCGGGGCCGTGGCCACCGAGCTGCTGTCGCGGCCGTACACGAGCGGCGCGCCGGAGGTGGAGGCGCTCGTACGCGTGACGAAGGCGGGCCTGCGGCTGGAGGAGGTGCCCGTCGAGATGCGGCCCCGCGCCACGGGCGAGTCGAAGCTCCAGGGGCGCAAGGCGGTCGGGCTCGTCGTGACGGTCGCGGGGACGCTGATCGTCGGCTGGCGGCTGATGAGGCGACACCGGTGAGCTTCGGGATCGTCGTCCCCGGGAGCGGCCGGATCGGGCGGGACGGGATCTACCGAATCGGCCCGCGGGCGATCGAGTGCGTGCGCGCCGCCGCCAGGCTGGCCGAGGTGCGCACGCCCCGCGTCGTGGTCTTCACGGGCTGGTCGCCCGTCCCGGGCGGGCCGAGCGAGGCCGACCAGATGCGCGCGGCCTGGGACGGCCCGGACGACGTGGAGCTCCTCGTGGAGACGACGGCGACGATCACCGCCGAGAACATGTCGCGGACGCTCCCGCTCCTGGTGCAGCGCGGCGTGCGCGAGGCGGCCGTCGTGTGCGGTGCCGTCCATCTGCCTCGCGTGCGCTTCTACTTCGGCGGCGTCTACCCGCGGCACGGCATCCGCTGCACCTACGTGCGCACGCGACAGGTGCCGACGCCGCCGACGCTTGCACGTGAGCTGGTCGCGGTCGCGTTGATGCGGGGCCAGCGGCGGCGGGCGGTCGCCGAGCTCGTCGGCCTACATGTGGCCGGTCAGGTAGAGCCGGATGCCGTAGGCGATGCCCCAGGCCGACAGATGCCGGAAGGCGCGTGACTCGAGCTTCGCCGCGTTGCCGGGGCTGCGCATGTTCCCGGTCTCGATGAAGATCTTGGGGACGTGCGACAGGTTCGTGCCGGCGTACGCGTCCGAGCGCAGGTAGCCGGTCGTGTACAGGTTCGAGATCTTCATCCCGGTCGTCCTGTGGTAGGCCTTGAGCATCGCGGCGCCGAGCCGGACGTCCCGCGCGATCCGGCGCGGGCCGAGGCCGACGTTGGGGAGAGGATGGCTGGGGGCGATCACGTAGAAGCCGTGCACCCAGGAGGCGGCGCCGTCGGCGTGGATCGACACCGCGGCGTCGGCATGGATCTGGTTTCCGAGCGCAGCACGGCGGGTGATGCACGGGCCCCACGGGCGCGTGTTCACGTGCGTCATGACGACGGTCGCGCCCATGTCGCGCAGGATCTTCACCACGTGCAGGCCGACCGCCAGCGTGTACTTCGCCTCCGGGTAGCCCGAGCTCGTCGAGGTTCCGGTCGTGTCGCACGGCTTGGTGGCCCCCGGGATCCCGTAGAAGACCGGCCGGTTGATCTCCGCCGGGTGGAGCCGGTTGCGGACGTTGTGGCCCGGGTCGATGAGGATCACCTTCCCCGCGAGCGACTTGACCGAGGCCGCCGAGTGCGCCCGCGCGGTCATGGCGAGCCCTGTCGGGGTAACCACCCCGGTGGCGACAACTCCGGCGAGCGCCATCAGCAGCCGACGGCCCATGTCGAGCATGCTAGGCGCTTTCATCGGTTGACGATCACACGTTCAAGCGATAGTTTGAACGTGTGAGTGACCGCCAGGCGAAGGACGCGCTCTTCGACGCCTTCGCGTCGGTCGCGCAGGCTCTCGGGAGCGGCCGGCGGGCGGAGATCGTCGACGTGCTCGCCCAGGGCGAGCGGTCGGTGGAGGAGGTGGCCGGGGAGATCGGGCAGTCGCTCGCCAACACCTCTCACCATCTGCGCGTGCTGGCCCGGTCGGGGCTCGTGCGCTCACGCCGGGAGGGCCCGCGAGTCGTGTACCGGCTGGCGAGCGGCCGGGTCGCCGACCTCTGGGCGGCGGTGCGTGACGTGGCGGCCCGGCACGTCGCCGAGGTGTCGGTGCTCGCCGCGGAGTACCTGGGCGACCGGGACGAGATCGAGCAGGTGTCGGCCTCCGACCTGGCGGAGCGGCTCGCGCGGGGCGAGGTGGTCCTGCTCGACGTCCGGCCCGGGGCCGAGTACCGGGCCGGGCACATCGCCGGCGCCCGCACGGCGCCGGTGGACGAGCTCGAGTCCCGCGCGGGCGACCTGCCCCGTGACCGGGAGTTGATTGCGTACTGCCGCGGGCCGTATTGCGTGTACGCCGACGACGCGGTCCGGATCCTCCGGGCGCGCGGGCTCCGGGCGCGGCGGCTGGACGTGGGCTTCCCCGAGTGGCGGCGCGCCGGCCTTCCGGTCGAGGCATGAGCCCGGTCCGGCTCGGCCTGCGTGAGAACGCGGCCCAATTCTCGCTCCTCGTCGCCATCAACGCGCTCGTCGGCGGGATGGTCGGCCTGGAGCGCAGCGTCCTGCCGCTGATCGGCCAGCGCGACTTCGGCCTGCACTCGAAGACCGCGATCCTCGCCTTCGTCCTGGCCTTCGGCCTCGCCAAGGCGTTCACGAACCTGGCCGCCGGAAGCGCCGCAGAGCACCTGGGCCGCAAGCGGCTGCTGGTGATCGGGTGGCTCGTCGCCCTGCCGGTGCCGCTGCTGATCGGACTGGCGCCCAGCTGGGGCCTCATCGTCGCCGCCAACATCCTGCTCGGGGTCAACCAGGGCCTGGCCTGGTCCATGACGGTGGTGATGAAGATCGACCTCGCCGGGCCGCAGCGGCGCGGCCTCGCGCTCGGCCTGAACGAAGCCGCCGGCTACCTCGGGGTCGCCGCGGCCGCGTTCGTCACCGGCGTGCTCGCCGGGTCGTACGCGCCGCGCACGGTCGTCTGGGTCGGCGCCGCCGCCCTCGCGGTCGCCGGCACGGTGGGATCGGCGGTCTTCGTACGCGACACGGCCGCCCATGTCGCCCTCGAGCAGCGCGGCCACGACTCGACCGCCCCCTCCCACACGCTGCGAAGCGCGTTCGTCCACGCGACGCTGCGCGACCCGGTGCTGCGCGCCTGCAGCCAGGCCGGCCTGGTCAACAACCTGAACGACGCGCTCGCGTGGGGCCTGGCCCCGCTCTTCCTCGCCGCGCACGGGGCGAGCGACCGGGAGATCGCCATCGTCGCCGCGGTCTACCCCGTCGTCTGGGGCGCCGGCCAGCTCGGCACGGGCTGGCTCAGCGACCACACCGGCCGAAAGCCCATGATCGCGAGCGGGATGCTCACCCAGGCCGTCGCGCTCGCGATCCTGGTCGCCGGGGACGGCGCGTTCGGCCCCTCGCTGGCCGCGGCGGTCATCCTCGGCGCCGGCACCGCCATGGTCTATCCGACCCTGATCGCGGCCGTCTCCGACGCCACCCAGCCGCGCGATCGCGCCCGGGTCGTGGGCGTCTATCGCTTCTGGCGCGACTTCGGATTTGCGCTGGGCGCGCTGATCGCGGGGATCGGCACCGACATCGCGAGCCCCGACGCGGCCATCGAGTTCGTTGCCGCGCTCACCGCCGCCAGCGGCCTGATCGTCGCGGCCACCAGCTGGCAGCCGCGGCGCGCGATCGTCACGCCGGCCGCCTCGTAAACGTCACCTGCCGGTGCCGGCAGCCGCGAGTTCCGCCGCGAGCACACTGACGAGCTCTCCCGCGGGCAGCTCGCGGATCAGCGGGTACGCCTCGCCGGCCCAGAGGTTGATCATCGACGCGTCGCCGTTGGCGCGCGCCTCCCGGCGCAGCGGCTGGGTGACATGGTGGATCTCGGGATAGGCCGAGACGGCCCGGGCGTCGTGCTCGTCCATGAACCCATTGGCGATGCCCCTGGCGGTTCGCCCTGTGAACGCCCGCGTGAGCCTCGTAGGAACGCCTGCCTGGCGGAGGGCCGCACGGTGGGGCGCCGACGTGCCCGCCTCCGGGCAGAGGAGGAACGCCGTGCCGAGCTGGACCGCCCGTGCCCCGGCGACAAGCGCGGCCCCGATCGCCGTACCCGTCATGACGCCGCCCGCCGCCACGAGCGGCCGGGTTGCGCCGCGCAGCAGCTGTAGCAGGGAGAGCGTCGAGTACCCCGGCAGTTCGCCGCCCTCCTCGAACGATCCGCGATGGCCGCCCGCCTCCACGCCCTGCACCACCAGGGCGTCAGCGCCTCCCTCCAGGCCGGTCGCGGCCTCGGAAGGGGTTGTCACCGTGATCCAGACCTCCGACCCTGCGCCATGCAGACGTTCGATCACGGCCTCGGTCGGCATCCCGAACGTGAACGACACGACGGCCACCGGGTCGCGGACCAGCAGCTCCAGCTTCTCGGGAAATCCGTCGTCGTCGAACCGCGGCTCGCCGACGGCAAGCCCGCGTTCGCCGGCCCATCGCCGGATCTCCTCCACGTACGGCCCGTAGGTCGCCGGGTCGGACGCGTGGGCCGCAGGGGTAAAGAGGTTCACCCCGAACGGGCGGCCCGTCGACGCGCGAAGCTCCTGCAGTTGCTCCTCGAGCTGCGGCGGCGTGTGGTAGCCGCTCGCGAGGAAGCCGAAGGCATCCGCCTCGCAGGCGGCGGCGACCAGGGCCGGCGTCGACGGCCCGCCGGCGAGCGGCGCGAGCACGATCGGAACCTGCAGCTCGTCAAGCACCATGGTGGAACATCCCCGTCCTCGTCGTGGCTCGAGCTGGATTCTGCCTGGTTAGCGCGCAACCGGCCCCGGGTATGCGAACTGACGCCGCCGCCCGCAGATGCGCCGCCGGGCCGGCGCGCCTCAAAGAGCGCGGGCGCAGCCGACACCTGCCACCTCCATGCAGTGCTCACGGCCGCCGAGCCGACGTGCTCGGATCGCGGAGGGCAGCGATCTCGTTCGCCGCGTCGGCCGGACGGGCCGGGTGCGTAGCTCTCCGGTTCGGCCACGCGGCGGCCCTCCGGCTGGCGTACGCCTCGACGCGCGGCGGCGCCTGTGCGGTGTCGGAGCGTCTCGTGCGTGCGCCGGCCGGAGCCGGCCGGTGAGGCGCCGGCTGCTCGTCTACGGGATGTGGTGGAATCACCTCGGCCGTCGCGCTGATGTCGTACACCGTCGCCCACGACCATGTCGACAACGCCCGAGAGGCCATTGCAGCCGGGAACCGCATGATCGCCAGCGTGCCGACCCGGTACCGGCTGGCGACCAGGGTCGGCGCCCGCCCGATCGCGGTTCGCGAGCGGGGCGCGCTCCGTCAGGTAGCGGCGGGTCCTCCTCCGCCGGCACGCCGTGCGTAACCGCGCGTGCGCGCACGGGCGTCCGGTAGCGTTGCAGCGATGCCGGATCTCGAGAAGATGCGTGCGCTCGTCACCGGAGGCGGGACCGGGATCGGCGCCGCGGTCGCCGCGCGGCTTCAGGCGGACGGCGCACACGTGACGGTGATGGGGCGGCGTGAGGCCCCGCTGGCGGCCGTCTCGCCCCACCATGTCGTCGGTGACGTGACGAACCCGGACGACTGCCGGCGGGCCGTCGAGGTCGCCGGGCCGCTCGACATCCTGGTGCACAACGCCAGCTCGGGGGGCGGGAGCGGCTGGGACGGGGTGCTCGCCGTCAACGCGACCGGCGCGCAGTCCCTCCTCGAGCATGCCGAGCGGGGGCTCATCGAGCGCCGCGGGGCGATCGTGACCGTGGGGTCGACGGCCGCCGTCGTGTCGGGCGCGGTCAGCGCCGACTACAACACGGCGAAGGCGGGCCTGGTCATGTGGACGCGCTCGCAGGCCGTTCGCCTCGGCCCCCACGGCGTCCGCGCAAACGCGGTCTGCCCCGGGTGGGTGCGCACGCCCATGGCCGATGCGAGCATGCGCCGGCTGGGCGGGGGCGACGTCGACGACACCTATCGGAAGGTGACGCGGTTTGCTCCGCTTCGAAGGCCGGCCGAGCCCGATGAGATCGCCGCGGTGATCTGCTTCCTCGCGTCACCCGGCGCCTCCTATGTCACAGGCGCCGTGGTCATGGTCGACGGCGGGTCGACCGCGGTCGACGTGCTGATGGTCGAGCAGCTGGACGCCTGAGCCCGACGTCCCCGGCGCGGCCCCGGAGTATCTGAGACACTCGACCCTGCTGGGCGGTACGGCAGGTGTCCGGTCATGGGCGCGGTCGCGCCCAAACCCGATGGGTGGCGATTGTGCCCGCTTGCGAGGGGCCATCAGCGTCCATCTCCGTCGTCACACCAGGCTGGACGTGTCGTTCCGTCCGCGTGAATCTCCGAAACCGAGGGAGGGAACGTGGACAGAAGCGTTTCTCGATGGGTGATCGTGGCAGGCCTGGCAGGTGTGATCCTGGCCGCGGTGATGGGCGTATCGTTTGCCGGAGAGGGGGCAGCGGCAAGCAAGCAGATCCACTTCCGGATGGTGCGCTCGACCGGTGCCATGGCCGCGGGCTGCATACCGCATGCCCGTGCGAGGGTGACGATCACGTCCCAGGGCCCTGTGGAAGTGATGCGCGTGCATGCCCGAGGCCTGCCCAGGAACACGGGGTTCGACCTGTTCGTGATCCAGGTCCCGAACGCACCGTTCGGGCTTTCGTGGTATCAGGGCGATCTCGAGACGAACCAGCGTGGCCGCGCCGATGGCGTGTTCGTCGGCCGGTTCAACATCGAGACGTTCATCGTGGCACCGGGGTCTGCGCCCGCCCCGGTGGTGCACAATGGGCCGTTCCCGGACGCCAGCACGAACCCGGCGACAGGCCCGGTGCACGAGTATCACCTCGGGCTCTGGTTCAACTCGCCGGTGGATGCCGCCAAGGCGGGGTGCGGCGACACGGTCACGCCGTTCAACGGTGACCACAACGCCGGCGTTCAAGCGCTCAGCACGCGCCAGTTCGGGGACCTCGTCGGTCCGCTTCGCCGTCTGACGCCGTAGCGTCTGATCCATTCCCGGCGCCCGGCCAGGTCTTGGCCGGGTGCCGGGGCCACGTCGTGGCCGCGAAGGCCCCAACGCGCCGGCGCATTGTCCGTGCCTCAGCTCTGAACAGCGCGGCAGTCCGTTTGAGGACTCGGGCCGGTCGGGCATAGAGGCTGCGGACGATGCGGTGCGCCGCGATCCGCGGTGGCAGGAGGGCTCTCGAATCCATGGAGGGAACACATGACTACGCGGAGAAGTAGCGGAATCGGCGGCATCACGACGGGCGGGATCATCGTGATCATCGGGATCATCGTCGCCATCTTCTGGAGCCTCGTGCTCGGGATCATCATTGCGCTCATCGGCCTCGTCGCATTTGGCGGCTTCGCGCGAGGCAGGTGGTACTGAGCCACGTCTCGGCCAGCGCGCCGAGCAAGCATCGGCCGGCGCCCAGCAGAGGAGCGGCGGGCGCCGGCCGATCGAGGAGTGTTTACCCCGCGTATCGGCCCGAGTAGGCGCTGATCGAGAGATTGGCTGCGACGGCGACCCGGACTCCTCCACCGACGTCGACATCTGCGACGGCCTCTACGTGTCTCCGTCGATGCGATTCGTAGAACGCTCACCCAGATCAAGCGGCTGAAGACGCAGGTCAAGGAAGCCTCGCCGCAGGCGCTCGTCGTCGGCGCCGCAGGGCGCCGGTGAGAGTCCGCCCGACGGCTGACGTCTTGCGCGCTTAAACGTCGGTCTTGGACCGGCCCCGCCGGCCGGCCGCGGCGCTCTTGTCGACGGCTCGCTCTGCTGATTGGAACGGCTTTTGCAGCAGCCGACCGAGCCACCCGGGCGCCTTTCCCGCTCCCCGCTGTCCGGTCTCGAGCGTCCGATCGACCCCACGCTGCGGGAATCGGGACAGCCGGGGCAGCAGGAACCCCAGAACCAGCAACACCAAACAGACTACGACGATGATCGCGACGGTCACGACGATCTCATGCCCGCACCTTCGGCTTTTGAATCATCGCGGACGTCGTCCAGGCGGCGACGAGCGATGTCTTGCCGATGCTCCCGGTGTAGTAGTCGACGGTCTTGACGCGAAATGCGTGGCCGCCCGCGGTGAGGTCGAGCACGACGTCGGCGGTGCAGGCGGTGTGGTTGGGATCCCA
>JBKPMQ010000055.1:0-8699 GCA_046732235.1 Actinomycetota bacterium | reverse complement strand
CTCGTAGATCGGGAAGCCCGGGTTCGGGTAGACGACCTCGTCGCCGGGCTGGCAGGTCGCGAGCACGCCGAGGAAGAGGAACGGCTTCGCGCCGGGCGCGACCAGCACGCGACCGGGATCGACGGCGATGCCGCGATGGGCGGAGAGGTGCGCGGCGCACGCCTCGCGCAGCTCGGGCAGGCCGGGCGCCGGGCAGTAGTGGGTGTGGCCGTCGCGCAGCGCGCGCATGCCGGCCTCGACGATGTGCTCCGGCGTCCCGAAGTCGGGCTCGCCGATCTCGAGGTGGATGACCCGCCGTCCGGACGCCTCGAGCGCCTTCGCCCGCGCCAGCACCTCGAACGCGGTCTCGGTCCCGAGCCGGCCCATGCTCTCCGCCAGCCTCTCTGCCATGATCGCCCTCCGTTTCGCCCGGTCAGTCGCCGAGCTCGATCCGCCGCCTGTCGACGTACTCCTTCAGCTGGTCGCGCACCGCCGGGTCGAGCGGCGGCGGCTCGTAGGCCGCCAGCGTCTCCCGCCAGATCTCGCCCGCCCGCTCGGTCGCGTCGCGGCCGCCCTTCGTCTTCCACCGCTCGAAGTTCTCGGTGGAGGAGAGCAGCGGTCGGTAGAAGCAGGTGCGGAACCGCTCCAGCGTGTGCGCCGCGCCCAGGAAGTGGCCCCCGTGCCCGACCTCCTGGTGGGCGTCGTAGGCGAGGCTGGCCTCGTCGATCTCGAGCGGCGTGAACTCCTCCTGCAGCATGCGCAGGATCTCGATGTCGACGATGAACTTCTCGTAGCAGCTGACCAGGCCCGACTCGAGCCACCCGGCCGAGTGCATGACGTAGTTCGCGCCGGCCAGGAAGGTCGGCAGCATCGTCATCAGCGCCTCGTACGCCGCCTGGGCGTCGACGGTCTGGCTGGCGGTCAGGCCGCCGCCGCTGCGCCAGGGCAGCCCGAAGCGGCGCGCGATCTGGCCCGTGCAGAGAAGGCCGATGGCCGACTCTGGCGTGCCGAAGCTGGGCGAGCCCGACTGGAGGTCGGTGTTCGAGAGGAATGAGCCGAACACGACCGGGCATCCGGGCCGCACGAGCTGCGTGAGCGCGATTCCCGCGAGCGCCTCGGCCATCTGCTGGACCAGCGTCGCCGGGATCGTGACCGGCGACATCGCGCCCATGAGCAGGAACGGCGTGATGATGACCGCCTGGTTCGCGCGGTTGTACTCGAGCATCGCCGCCAGCATGCGGTCGTCGAACCGCAGCGGCGAGTTCACGTTGATCAGCGAGATCGTGACCGGCGCCGCCTCGATCCGCTCGCGGCCGCCGTGCAGGATCTCGCTCATCGCGACGGTGTCGGCGGCGTTCGGGCCGGACGTCACCGAGCCCATGTGCGGCTTGTCGGAGAGCGTCTGGAGCGCGAACACCATGTCGAGGTGGCGCGAGTCGAGCGGCCGGTCGTTGGGCTCGCAGATCGTGCCGCCGGCCGAGTCGAGCTGCGGGAACGCCTGCGAGAGCATCACGAAGCGCTCGAAATCGGCCATCGTCGCGTCGCGGCGCTCGTCGCCATCGCGCACGAACGGCGGGCCGTACACGCCGGAGAAGACCATGTTGTCGCCGCCGAGCCGCACCGACATCTCCGGGTTGCGGGCCACGAGGTCGAACTCGCGCGGCACCTTGGCGACCTGCTCCATCACGAAGTCCGGGTCGAGGAAGACGGTCGCCTCCTCGGTGCGGCAGCCGGCGGCGCGGAAGATGTCGACCGCCTCGGGGAGGATGAACTCGACGCCGATCTCGGACACGATCCGGCGCCAGCCGCGGTCGAGCGTGTCCATCGCGTCCTCGGAGAGGATCTCGTAACGCGGCATCGTGTTTCGGAACATGCGCCCTCCGGTAAGCCCCTTGAGACCCCGCTTCGTCCTTGACGGCCCGCGGGGGGATCCCTATGATCCTTATCGTGGAACAATAGTTCCACATCGTGAGTCGATTTTCAATGCCGAACACCTCCGGGACACAGTCGATCGACCGCGCCGCCCAGCTGCTCATCGCAGTTGCGGACAGCGCCGCCCCGATCGGGGTCGGCGAGCTGGCCGAGGCGACCGACCTGCCCAAGAGCACGGTGTCGCGCCTCGTGGCGGCGCTGGAGCGGCACGCGCTCGTCCAGCGCGACGGCCTCCGCGGCCCGTTGCGGCCGGGGCCGGTGATGATGCGCCTGGCCCGGCGCGGGGTCGGCGACCGCGACCTGACCGGACTGAGCGCCGCCGCGCTGCGGAACCTGGCAGCCGCGAGCGCGGAGACGATCAACCTGGCCGTGCCGACGCCGCTCGGCGTCGAGCACCTGAGCCAGGTCGACAGCCACCACTTCATCGGGTCGACGAACTGGATCGGGCGGCGCGTCCCGCACGAAACGACGGCGGTCGGCAAGGTGTTCCTGGCCTTCGGCGCCGTCCGGGTGGCGGAGCAGCACGCCGGGCTCGTCCCCGAGCTCGAGGCGGTGCGGGTGCGCGGCTACGCGACGGCCATCGGCGAGCTCGAGCCGGGGCTCGCGGCGATGGCCGCGCCGGTGCGCGCGGGAGCGGGCGACGTGGTCGCCGCGCTCTCGATCTCGGGGCCCGAGTCGCGGCTGACACGGGAGCGGATCGCCGACCTGGCGCCCGTCCTCTTGCACGAGGCGGCTACGGTGTCGGCACGACTGGGGTACGGCACGACCACGCAAGGAGCAGCATGACGCACGACGAGATCCTCCAAGGCCTGTACGACAACACGCTGATCGGGAACGCGCCGGAGGTGAAGGACCTGACGAACGCGGGGCTCGAGTCGGACCTCGACCCAGAGCGCATGCTCTACGACGCGCTGATCCCGTCGCTCGAGGAGGTCGGCGCCCGGTTCGAGCGCGGCGACTTCTTCGTGCCCGAGATGCTGATCGCGGCACGGGCGATGCAGGGCGCGCTCGACATCCTCCGCCCGCTGCTCGCCGAGACGGGCGCGAAGCCCATCGGCACGTTCGTCATGGGCACCGTCAAGGGCGACGTGCACGACATCGGCAAGAACCTCGTGAACATCATGCTCGAGGGCGCCGGCTTCACCGTCCACGACCTGGGCGTGAACGTGGCGCCGGAGAAGTTCGTCGAAGAGGTGCAGAAGCACGAGCCGGACATCGTCGGCTTCTCCGCGTTCCTCACGACGACGATGCCGATGTTCAAGGCGAACATCAACGCGCTCCAGAAGGCGGGCCTGCGCGAGCGCGTCATCGTCATGGTCGGCGGAGCGCCGGTCACGAAGGAGTACGCCGACGCGGTCGGCGCCGACGGCTACGCGGCGGACGCGTCGACGGCGGTACGGATGGCGAAGGAGTTGATCGAGCAGCACCGGCGCGAGCCTGCTGCGGTCTAGATGGTTGGCCCAACGTCGCCGAGATGGCCTGGGCGGCTGCGAACGGAGCAGCCGCAGCCCCATCGCGACCCGAACTCCCGCCGACAGCCTGACGTCCATGCGCGCGGGGACGTGGGGTCAACGATCTGATGGGCGTTCTGACGGCGATGGAGGCGGCGGTGAAGAAGCCCGTCTTCGGCTGCCGGATGTGCGGGCAGTGCGTGCTGCACTCGACCGGCATGACGTGCCCCATGAACTGCCCGAAGACCCTTCGCAACGGGCCCTGCGGCGGCGTGCGCGCCGACGGCGGCTGCGAGGTGAAGCCGGAGATGCGGTGCGTGTGGCTGCGCGGCTACGAGCGCTCGCGGCGGCTGCCGCTGCTCCCGGCGGCGTGGCGGGACGAGTTCAACCACCTGCGCCCGCCCGTGGACAACACCCTCCGCGGCACCTCGTCGTGGCGCAACCTGGCCAGCGGGCGCGACCGCCGCACCCCGGCCGGCTGGGAGGCCGGCGAGCATTGAGCCGGCTGGAGCAGGCTCTCGAGCAGGGGCGGTTCGTGGTCACCGCCGAGATGCCGACGATCGACGGCGGCGGCATGGACGAGGTGCGCTTCCAGCTCGACCCCATGGCGCCCTACCTCGACGCCTGCAACGCGACCGACAACACGGCCGCGCACGCGCACGCCTCCCCGCTCGCCATCGCGATTGCCCTGCAGCAGTGCGGGATGGAGCCGATCATGCAGCTCGTCTGCCGCGACCGCAACCGGCTCGGGCTCCAGGCCGAGATCGTCGGCGCCTCGCTGCACGGCGTCGAGAACGTCTGCTGCCTGACCGGCGACGACACGAGCGCCGGGGACGAGCCCGAGGCCCGGCGGGTCTTCGACCTGGACAGCCCCCAGCTCCTCGCCACCGCCCGCTCGATCGCGGCGGGCCGCTACCTGGGCGGACGGCCGATCGAGCCGCCGCCGCACCTGTTCCTCGGCGCCGTCGAGAACCCGGGCGCGCCGCCGTTCGCGTACCGCGCGCAGCGGGCGCTGAAGAAGGCCCGCGCAGGGGCCCGCTTCCTCCAGCTCCAGATCTGCTTCGAGCCGCGCCTGCTGGAGGGGTTCATGGCCGAGGCCGTCAGGCTCGGCGTCACGGAACTGGCCGCGATCCTGCCCTCGATCACGATCCTGCGCTCGGCCCGGGCGCTGCGCTTCATCGACGAGAAGGTCCCCGGCATCTCGGTGCCCGCCGACGTGATCGCGCGGGTCGAGGCCGCAGACGACCAGCAGGAGGCGTGCTTCGACGTCGCCTACGAGCTGGCCCTGCACGCCATGGCGCAGCCGGGCGTACGGGGCCTGCACTTCATCAGCTTCCGCAAGGATGCCGGGATCGCCGCGCTCTGCCGGCGGCTCGGCATCCCGACGCACGCCGAAAGGGTTGAACATGGATACGGTTCTCCAGTCGCGGTCTAAGACGGTCGTCATCGGCTCCGACAAGCCGTTCTGCATCATCGGGGAGCGGATCAACCCGACCGGGCGAAAGGCGTTCCAGGCCCAGCTGCAGGCGAACGACCTGTCCCAGATCGAGATCGACGTCGCCGAGCAGGTGGCGGGCGGCGCGGACGTCCTCGACGTGAACGTCGGCGACCCGCTGGCGGACGAGGTCGAGCTGATGCGCAGCGCGATCCCGCTCGTCCAGAGCCTGACCGACCTCCCGCTCGTGATCGACTCGTCGGTGATCGAGGCCCTCGAGGCCGGCCTCGGCGCCTACGAGGGCAAGGCGCTCGTGAACTCGGTCACGGGCGAGGACGAGCGGCTGGAGGCGATTCTCCCGCTGGTCGCGAAGCACGGCGCCGCCGTCATCGGCCTCGCGAACGACGACGAGATCCCGATGGAGCCGGAGCGGCGGCTGGAGGTGGCGCGCAAGATCGTGTCGGTCGCCGGCGACCACGGCATCCCGCCCGAGGACGTCGTCATCGATCCCCTGGCGATGCCGGTCGGCGCCGAGCCGCGCGCGGTCACGCTCTTCCTCGAGACGGTGCGCCTGATCCGCGACGACCTGGGCGTGAACATGACCTGCGGCGCGTCGAACACGTCGTTCGGCCTGCCCGGCCGGCACACCCTGGGGGCGGGCTTCCTCGGCATCGCCTCGAGCCACGGGCTCACGAGCGCGATCATGGACGCGCGCGCCCCGGTTTGCGTCGAGGCGGTGCGCGCGGCCGACTTCCTGCTCGGCCACGACGAGTGGGGCGCGCGCTGGATCGCGGCGCACCGGGCGAAGCAGGCGGCCCAGGCGGCAGGAGCGATATGAGCGAGGCGGCCGCCGCCGCGGGCACCGGGAGGGTGCGGCTGCAGTTCCGCCCCGACGGCGGGGACGTGCGCGTGCCCGCCGGCACGACGGTCTTCGACGCCGCGTCCTGGAACGGCATCGCAATCGATTCCACATGCGGCGGCCACGGCACGTGCAAGAAGTGCAAGGTGCGCGTCCTGAACGGCTCGGTGCCCGTGTCGAGCGTCGATCCGCGCGCGTTCACGATCGACGAGCTCCGGCACGGCTGGCGGCTGGCCTGCCGGGCCCAGGCGACCGAGGACCTCGAGATCGACGTGCCGCCGCTGCAGACGCGGCCCAAGGCGGCGCTCGTCGGTGTCGGCCGCCACGTCATCCTGCGCCCATCCGTCCAGAAGCGCTACCTTGAGCTGACGGAGCCGTCGCTCGAGGACCAGGTCTCCGACGTCGAGCGGGTGGTCGCCGCCGTCGACGACTTCGAGCTGCGCGTGCACCCGGGCGCCGTGCGAAGCCTCGGCCGCACGCTGCGGACCGCGGACTACCAGGTGACGGCCGTGATCTGCGACGACCTCCTGATCGACGTCGAGCCGGGCGACACGACCGCCGAGCGGCACGCGATCGCGTTCGACCTGGGCACGACCACCGTCGTCGCGAACCTGCTCGACCTGGCCACCGGCCAGCCGCTCGCTGTCCGCTCCATGCTGAACCGCCAGCAGCCGTTCGGCGCCGACGTGATCTCGCGCGTGTCGGCGACGATGCTCGACCCCGACGCCCTCGAGGCGCTCCAGGCCCGCGCGGCCGAGACGCTCAACCAGCTCGCCTCCGAGGTGTGCGAGGAGGCCGGCATCGACCGCGAGCGCGTCTACGAGATGGTGCTGTGCGGGAACGTGACCATGACCCAGATCGCGCTCGGAATCGATCCCGAGCCCCTGGCGATGGCGCCGTTCATCATCGCCGCCCGCCGGCTCCCGCCGGTGACCGCCGCCGACTTCGGCGTGCGCCTGCACCCGCGGGCGCCGGCGTTCACGTTCCCCGCCCTGGGCGCATACGTCGGCGGCGACATCGTCGCCGGGCTGCTCGCGACCGGCCTCACGCGCGACCGGCGGGTGCGGCTCTTCATCGACGTCGGGACGAACTCCGAGATCGCCCTCGGCTCGCAGGACCGCGTCGTCGCGACCGCCGCCCCGGCCGGCCCCGCCTTCGAGGCCGCCCAGATCAAGTGCGGCATGCGCGCCGCGGAGGGCGCGATCGAGGGCGTGCGGATCGAGGGCGACGAGCTCAGCCTCGAGGTGATCGGCGACACCGATCCGGTCGGCATGTGCGGGTCGGGCCTCGTCGACGCCGTCGCCCAGCTCGTCTCGTCGGGCCTGCTCGATCACTCCGGCCGCTTCGTCACGGACGAGGCGGCCGCCGAGGCGCATCCGGTGCTGGCCAGGCGGCTCGTCAAGGTGGGCGAGGAGCGGGTCTTCGTCCTCGCCTGGCGCGGCGACGAGCCCGAGAACGCCGTGTACCTCTCGCAGCGCGACGTGCGCGAGCTCCAGTTCGCAAAGGCATCGATCGCAACCGGCTGGCGCATTCTCATGAGCCAGCTCGGGATCGCGCCGGACGACGTCTCGCAGGTGCTGCTCGCAGGCAGCTTCGGCTCGTATCTGTCCCCGGCGAGCGCCGTCCGCATCGGTCTCGTGCCCCGGCTTCCACTGCCGCGGATCGTCTCGGCCGGGAACGTGGCCGGCGAGGGATCCAAGATGGCCGCCCTTTCGCTGCGGGAGCGCTCCGCCGCCGACGCCATCCTGGAGGAGGTCGAGTACGTCGAGCTCTCCGGGCGGGCGGACTTCAACGACATGTTCATCGACCAGCTCGCGTTCCCGGGATGAGCGCGAGCACGCACGCGCGGGTGGCGGTCGTCGCGTGCGGCGCCCTCGCCCTGCACGTGCGCGGGATCGCCCGCCGGCGGGGCTGGGAGGTCGACGTCCACCCGCTCCCGCCGGAGCTGCACAACCGGCCCGAGCGGATCGCGCCGGCGGCGCGCGAGCTGATCGCCGGGCTACAGGGCGAGTACGACCGGATCGTCCTCGCGTATGCCGACTGCGGCAGCATGGGCGCGCTCGACGACCTCGGGCTCGAACGGCTCGAGGGCGACCACTGCTACGACGTCTTCGCCCGGTCGGAGGTGCTCGACGCCCTCCGCGAGGAGCCGGGCACCTACTTCTTGACCGACTTCCTGGCGCGGACGTTCGACCGCACCGTCGCGCGCTCGCTCGGCCTCGATCGCCACCCCGAGCTGCGTGACGACTACTTCCGCCACTACCGGCGTGTCGTCTGGCTGGCCCAGCGCCCGACGCCGGAGCTCCGGGCGAAGGCGCATGCTGCCGCCGACCGAATCGGCCTCCCGCTCGAGGTCGTCGAGGTGGGCGAGGGCGGGCTCGAGCGCGACCTCGAGCGTCTGGTCACCGTGGGCGGGAATGGCTGAGGCCGTCACGACCCGGGCGGCGCTCCTGCCGGCCGTCGGCACGCGCCTGCGAGTGGTCGACCTCGAGCTCGACCCCCCCGGCCCCGGCGAGGTGCGCGTGCGCCTGCACGCGAGCGGGGTCTGCAGCGACGACCTGAACGCCTTCGACGGCTCGATCGAGGTACCGTGCCCGGCCGTGCTCGGGCACGAGGGCGCCGGCGTCGTCGAGGAGATCGGCGACGGAGTCGAGGCGCTGCGCGTCGGCGACCACGTCGCGCTCTCCTGGGCGCCGTACTGCGGGCACTGCGAGGAGTGCCTGCGCGACCTGCCCCATCTGTGCGGGACGGCGTGGCCGAAGATGCTGACCGGCGGGCTGCTCGACGGCACGACGCGGCTGCGGTTCGGCGGCGCGACCGTGCACCACTACTGCTTCCTCTCGTCGTTCGCGGAGCGGGCCGTCGTGCCGGAGCGCTCGTGCGTGCGCATCCCGGCGGACGTGCCGTTCGACGTGGCCGCGCTGGTCGGCTGCGCCGTGGCGAGCGGGGTCTGCGCCGTATGGCGGACGGCCCGCGTGCGTCCCGGCGAGCGCGTCGCGGTGTTCGGCCTGGGCGGCACCGGGCTCGCGGCGGTCGTCGGCGC
>JBKPMQ010000054.1:0-3650 GCA_046732235.1 Actinomycetota bacterium | reverse complement strand
TCCCGGGCATGGTCGAGCGGGTCGTCTACCTGGGCAACGCGAACCAGATCATCGTCGGCCTCGCGCCCGGCGAGCGGATCCAGGCGCTCGTCCAGAATACGGGCGACGAGCTGGCCTACCGCCAGGGCGACCCCGTCAACGTCCACCTGCCCGCCGAGGCGCTCCGCGTGCTCACCGACACCGGCACCGCACCCCTCGAGCAGGATGCGCGCGCGGAGACGCCCGGCCATCCGGTCGAGCCGGTCGCGCACGAGGCGTCCGCGCCCAACATCAGCGTCTGACCGTCACACGGCGGCGGCGCGCATATCGCGGTACTGCTCGTTGAATGCGTGCACGTAGCGGTCGGCGTAGGGAAGCAGCCCGCCGCCGGCGAACGCCCGCGATCCCGCACCCTGCTGGACGCGCTCGCAGACCGACCAGTCCTCGAGCGCGAGCCGGTGGCGGAAGTCGACGACCTCGGACGGGTCGAACCCGTCGGATCGCACGGTCTCGGGCCGGAACAGGTAGTCGCACACCACGCGTGTGCGGTCGGCGGCGACCGGGAAGAGGTGGAACGTCGAGACGTTGTCCGAGTGGTAGTTGACGATCAGGTTCGGGAGCAGCGTCACCCCGTAGAAGGTGTTCGCGTCCAGCTCACTCAGCCCCGGCAGCGTGGGCAGCGACGAGCGCCCGGTCGGGCTGAACGAGGTCAGCCCTTCGGCGAGCCGGTTTCCGGCCGCGCCGGTGCCGGGAGCGTCCTCGACCTCGCCGTAGCGGTACAGCGGCACGACCGGCACGAGCGAGGGGTGCACGGTGGGGCAGTGCAGGCACTCGTTGTAGTTCTCGACGATGATCTTCCAGTTGGCGGCGACGTCGTAGTCGCGCCTCGCGCCGGTCACGAGCCCATCGAGGCCGTAGCGGGCCCACTGCTCGGGGTCGTCGCTCCCGAACCGGCGGAGCTGCTCGGCGAGCGGCGCCGCGGCCCCGGACACGTTCACCCACACGAAACCGTGCCACAGCTCGACCGGCACCGGGATGAGGCCGAGGCGGTCGCGCGGCAGCTGCTCGCCCGGCGACACGTTCGGCGTCGCCGCGAGGCTTCCGTCGAGCCGGTACGCCCACGCGTGGTAGGGGCACCGGATCGCCCTCTGCAGGCGGCCGGCGCCGTCGCAGAGCCGCGAGCCGCGGTGGCGGCAGACGTTGAAGAACGCGCGCACCGCGCCCACCTCGTCGCGCAGCACGATGATGCTCTCGCCGGCGACGTCGACGACGGCGTAGGCGCGCGGCTCGCCGATCGCATCGGCTCTCACCGCGGCGAACCACCGGCCGTGGAACAGGCGGGTGCGCTCGAGGTCGAACACCTCGGGCGACGTGTAGTCCGCGCCTGACAGGGTCGGCTGCGGCGTCCAGGCGGCCCGCGGGTCGTCGTGCGCGGAGATGTCGACCCGCGCCGCCGTCACGCCCCGGAGACGAACGTCGAGTAGCCGTTCTGCCAGAGGGCCTGGCCCTGTTGCGTGAGCGTCATCTCCTGGAGCGAGGTCGGCCCGAGGTCATCGGGGCCGACGACCGCCGTCGAAAGCCACTCGGGGATGATGCCGTTCTTGATCAGCGCGTCGGGCTGGATCTCGTTGAGCGGCGGCTGGTAGCCGTTGAACTCTGTGAAATTCTTGTACGCGATGCCGTTGTCGAGCATGAAATTGAGGAACAGGTGCGCGAGCACCGGCTTCTTGGTCCCCTGGCACACGCACCAGCAGTCGTTCTGCACGGGCCCCTTGCCCGTGGGCGCGTGCCAGTATCGCAGCGCCTTCTTGTCCTTCTTGCCGGCGTAGAACAGGTAGCCGGTGACGGCGTCACCCGACCACCCCTGGCTGAGCCAGGTCTTGCCCTCGGGGATCTGCGTGTACTGAAGATCGCCGACCTTGACGTTGCAGATGGTGTCGAGCTGCTGCAGGTCCTTCACCGCGCGGTTGATCTTGGCGGGGTCCTCGGTGTTGATGTCCTTGTCGCCGCGGTGCAGCAGCGCGAGTGCGATCGTCTCGCGCACCTCCGAGATCAGCGTCGTTCGGCCCGTGTAGGCCTGCGCCTCCCAGAAGATGTCGAAGGGGTTCGGCATCGAGGGGATGTCCTGCTTGACGTGGTCGGCGCGCCAGTAGATGCCGGTCGTGTAGCACGTGTACGGCACGCTGTAGCGTGATCCCTTGTCGTAGAACGGGTCGGCGATATGCGGCCAGACGTTCTTCTGCAGGTTCGGGATGTAATCGAGGTTGAGCGGCTTGATCAGCTTCGCCGCGACGACGCGCGCCATGTTGTCGGGGGTCATCTCGGTCACGTCGGCCGAGATCGTGCCCGAGGCGAGCTTCGTGATCCCGGTGGTGATGTCGTCGAAGGGCGTGACCTTGACGGTGACGCCGTACTTCTTCCCGAACTCCTTGATCACGGCGGGATCGATGTAGTCCGGATAGTTGTAGATGACGAAGTCGCCGCCGGTTTCCGGCTTGAGGCCGGACGCGATCGGCTTCTCGTAGCGGGGCAGCGTCACCGGCACGTTCGGGCGCGCGAGCGGCAGCCCGAGCGGCCCCAGCTTCTGCCCGTTCGCGCCGGTCGATGCGCTCCCGCCGCCGCCGCTGCTCGTGCTGTTGCTGCACGCCGCGAGCAGGCCGCCGGCGCCGCTCAGGGCGAACGCCGCGCCGCCGGAACGGAGCAGGAAATCCCGCCTCGTCGAACCGCTGCGCCGTTCCTTGGGATGCATCCGCCGCTCCATTTTTCGTATTTCCTGCCTGACCGGTCAGTCAGTTCTCGAGGCAGGAAAATCTATCGCCCCCACGGGGGCCTCGTCAGTGAGCGCGCGGACGCCCTCGGCCTCGTCGTCGATCGCCGCAGCCGGGATCGTCGCCCGCACGAGGTCGTGGAAGTGGAGCAGGCCGTTCTCCCGCTCGCCGATCACCCCCGCCCGGTAGAGGCTCGAGCCGAGCCCTTCCTGGACGCGGGCGGTGAGGTCGTTGTCCTCGTGCTGGACGAGCGTGTTGATCCGCGTGTTCAGGCGCCGCACCAGGCGGTCGCGGCGGCCTGAGGTCTCGGGTGGCCGGAACGTGTTCCAGACCGTCATCGTGCGCAGCTCGTCGAGCGGGTAGTTGACCCAGAAGTCGATCTGGTCCGGATACAGGTTGAACGTCATCCCGGGGAAGGCGAAGATGAAGTTCCACTCGCGGTTCTCCGGCGCGCGCAGGCCCGGCATCGGCCGCACGAGCCGCTGGTACAGGCGCTCCTGCCAGTCCTTCGACGCCTTGTCTCGCATCGGGCTGCGGGCGATCGAGACGCGCGCGCCGCTCGTCTCGACGAGGTATCGCTTGTAGTCCAGCAGCCGCAGGAGGCCGGGATGGCCGACCGGGATGTGGTAGCCCTCGAGGTAGTTGTCGATCGAGTTCTTCCAGTTGATCGGCAGGACGCTGGTGCCGACGCCGCAGCGCAACAGCCGCTCGGGCCGGTAGGGGGCGAGCCACTCCTCGAACGGGCCCAGATATTCCGCCAGCGGCACCGGCTCGGGGGCCAGGCTCGCGAATACGAACCCGGCCGCGACGCCGACGGAGAGCGGCCAGAGCCCGTTGGCGTCCTTGTCGAAGCCCGCGAAGCCGGTCTTCTCCGGGATTGCGAGCAGCCGGCCGTCCAGGCCG
>JBKPMQ010000053.1:0-26135 GCA_046732235.1 Actinomycetota bacterium | reverse complement strand
GGCGGGGTGCCGGCGCCGGCGGTCCTGCGGGCGGCCGGCGGGGCCTGGCACGCCGAGATCGGAGGCCTGCCCGTCCGGGTCTACGAGTGGGTCGACGTGCTCCCGCCCAGCCGCGAGATCGATCCGGCCGAGGCCGGCCGGATCGTGGCGGCGATCCACCGCACGCCGTTCGCCGGCAGCCGCCCGGAGGATCCCTGGTACACGGAGCCGGTGGGCGCGCCGGCCTGGGACCGGCTGCTGCAGGACCTGGCCGCGGCGGCCGCGCCGTTCGCCGCCGCTGTGGCCGGTGTGCGCGACGACCTCGTCGCGATGGAGGCGCTCCTGCGCCGGTCGCCGAACCTGCGCACCTGTCACCGCGACCTCTGGGTCGACAACCTCCGGCCCACGGCGGCAGGGGGCCTGAGCGTGATCGACTGGGAGAACTGCGGCCTCGCCGATCCCGGCCAGGAGGTGTCGGGCGTCGTCTACGAGCTGGGGATCGGCGATCCCGGCCGCGCCCGCGAGGTCTATCGCGCGTACCGCCGCGCCGGCGGCCCGGGCACGCTGCGGGCGCGGGCCGACTTCTCGATGACGATCGCCCAGCTGGGCCACATCCTCGAATCGGCCTGCCGCATCTGGCTCGAACCGGCGTCGACGGACGACGAGCGCCGCCGCCAGCAGAGCCGGGTCGCGGAGTTCGTCGACGAGCCGCTCACGGTCGCCGTGATCGACGAGCTCCTCGATGTGGTGGGCGGGGTGAGGTGAGCTCGGGGCCTCGCGGGTTCATGCCGCCCGCGCATCCGTCGTCCGGCGCGTCGAGGGGCCGCTCCTGGGAGGAGCGGCCCCTGGGCCTGGCGTCGGGTGAGCGGGGTCAGGCGGTGACTGCGTTGTCGGCCTTGGGAGTGGGTGCCCGGTGGAACGAGACGGCGGACTCGCGGTTGCGGAGTGCGCCGCCGACCGCCAGGACGCCGAATCCGATGCCGGTCAGCAGGAGCGCGATGCCGACCACGACGGCGAAGAGCGACAGCTGCGACGCCATGTAGCTCGACTGGAGCGCCGTCGACAGCGCCGTCTCGGTGATCCACACGTTGCGGGCGCCGTTGTCCTGCGGCTGCCCGTTGACCTTGAGCGCCTGGTTGGGGTCGTTGGTGCCGTTGCCGTCCGCCGTGGCGTACCGCGGCATCTGTGCGTAGGTCAGGCCGCCCGTCGCCTCGAGGGCGTGGATCCGCATGTACCCGGCGAAGGCGTGGGCGCGGTCGCCGTTGTTGATCGCAAGGCCGGCGACCGACATGCTGGGGATGTCAAGCGAGGCGACGTCCAGGCCGGCCTTTTTGGCCTCGGCCGTGATCGCCTGCGGCGTCATGTCCGGTGAGCCGACGATGTGCTCCTGCGCCAGCGTGTCCTGCACCGTCCCGCGGGCGTTCACGCCCATCGTGACCGCACCGATGCCGACGGCGATCAGGACGACTGCCGCGATGAATCCGCCATATTCAAAAAGCCTGCGCATGATGTGCTCCCTTCGTTCCTTCGATGTTCCGGTGTGCTCTGGCCTCAGTCTCGAGCGCCGCCGGACCGGCGGCATCGGCGGTGAAACGCATCTCGTGGGCGGGGATCCCGCTGATCGCGGTACGGGGTTTCCCGCAGCGCCCGCGCGCGGCCGGCGTGCACGGCGAAGCCGGGCCTGCCCCGGCGTGGGGTGACCCGGCTCCTGGGCGTGCCGTTAGGCGTTGGCGCCGACCGCCGCCGACTCCGCGCTCGCAGAGGCGGAGCCCGATGCGGCCGGCGGAACCGCCAGCACGGGGCACGGCGTCATGTGCAGGAGCTTGTGGGTGACGCTGCCGATGATGAGGCTCGCGATCTGCCGATGCCCCCGGGTCCCGACGACGATCACGTCCGCGTTCTGCTCCCGGGCGACGTCGGCGATCACCTGTGCCGGGCCCCCGGCGATCGCGGAGATCACCCTCAGCTCGGCCGTCACGCCGGTCGACTCCAGGTCCTCGACCTGTCGGCGCACGTCCGCCTCGATCTCGTCCTCGTTCGCGACGAGCGTCATCCCGGCCGCACGACCGGCGAGCAGCTCACGCACGTGGACGACGACGACCTTGCCGTCGGCGCCCGCCTGCTCCACCGCATACGGGATCGCGTGGATCGAATCCGGCGATCCGTCCAGACCCAGTACGGCGATCTTCGACATGACTTCCTCCTCTCGGTTTCACGGATCGTCCCGTCGGGCGTCGCGGCTCGCGTCGGGGCTCCCCACACGGTTGGGTGCGGGTTTCCCGCAGCCGGGTCAGCGCCGCGCCCGACGCCGCCGCGCACCGCCGCGGCGAAGCTTTGAGGAAACCGAAGGAGCCGACCATGGACGAACAGGTCGTTGTCGTTGGATCGATCAGGCCCGGGAGGCGCGAGGAGCTCGCGAAGCTGCTCTCCGCCGGGCCGCCGTTCGACCTCGCCGAGAGCGGGTTCACGAACCACTACGCCTTTGTCGGCGAGCGGACGGTCGTCCTCGTGTTCGAGGGCGCCGGCGCGCACGAGCACGTCCGGGATCTGAGCAAGCGGCTGCCGATGGCGGAGCTCGCCCGGATGGGGATGCTCGTCCACCACCCGGAGCTCCTGACGGAGCGGCTGTCGTGGACGCCCGCCGACAAGGAGGCGCCCGCTCATGCATGACGCACGCGAATGTCTGCTGCATCGCACCCTGGACGGGTACGAGCGCTGTCCCGGGGCGGAGTGTCCGTTCTTCGAGGACGGCGCCTGCCGGCTCCAAGAACTGCGGGCCGACATCGAGACCAACCCGCAGCTCGCGCGCTTCCTGCTGGATCTGCGCGCCCGGCTGGCGGCCCGCGAAGGGTGGCAGCCGTTCCGGCGGCTGGGCACGCAAGTGCGCCGGTGAGTGAGGCATCGCCGGATGCCCTGGTTGGGCATAATCGGGCCATGGCCGCCGACGACCAGCCGCTGCGGATTCTGCTCGTCGACGACCATCGGGTCGTCCGGGCCGGGTTGCGGATGCTGCTCGAGGCCGAGGACGGCCTCGAGATCGTGGACGAGGCGGGCGACGTGCGCGACGCCGTCTTCAAGACCCGGCGGCACAGGCCCGACCTGATCGTGCTCGACGTGATGCTGCCCGACGGAGACGGCGTCGAATCGATCGCCAGGCTCCAGGCCGAAGCCCCGCAGACCAAGGTGCTGATCCTGTCGATGGAGGACAGCGGTCACCACGTCCGTCGCGCGTTCGGGAACGGCGCGAACGGCTACGTGCTGAAGGACGCCGCGGAGGACGAGCTCGTGAGCGCGATCCGCGAGGTCGCCGCGGGCGGCCGCTACCTGCACCCGGCCCTCGGCGCCCGCCTGATGCAGGCGGAGGTCGAGGAGCGCCAGCGCGCCGCCGCCGATCCGCTCTCCGACCGCGAGCGGGAGGTGCTGCGGCTGCTGGCCGAGGGGCACACCAACCAGGAGATCGCCGCGCAGCTCTATATCTCGGTCCGGACCGCCGAAACGCACCGGGCCCACATCATGCAGAAGCTCGGGTTCAACGCCCGGTCGGAGCTCGTCCGCTACGCCATCGACCAGGGGATGCTCGACCGAACCTAACGCCCTGCCGGCGCGCGGCCGGCGCGAGCTCCCGACCGGCGCCGCGCCTTCGCGACCGTGCTCGCTGCGGGGCCGATCGGTACCATTGGCTGCCCATGAGCGACGTTGCCGGAACGGACTTCGGCGAGCGGCTCGGCGAGGTGCAGCTTCGCCGACTGGTCGAGGTCGGACGCGCCCTCGTCTCCAACCTCGACCTCGAGGCCGTGCTCGAGTCCGTCCTCGAGGCCGCCCGCGACCTGACGGGGGCGAGGTACGCGGCGCTGGGTGTCCTCAACGACCGCGGAGACGGCCTCGAGCGGTTCCTGACGATCGGGATCGACGGCGCCGCCCGCCACCGTATCGGCGAGCTCCCGCGCGGCCACGGCGTCCTCGGGGTGCTCATCAAGGATCCGAAGCCGCTCCGCCTGGCGGACGTCGGCACCCATCCGCAGTCGTACGGCTTCCCCGCCGGCCACCCGTCCATGACCACGTTCCTGGGCGTGCCGGTTCGCATCCGCGATGCCGTCTACGGCAACCTGTACCTCACCGACAAGGACGGGGGCGACTTCGGCGAGGCCGACGAGGAGGCTGTCGTCGTGCTGGCGGAGTGGGCCGGCCATGCCATCGCCAACGCGCGCCTCTACGGCTCGGCGACCGAGCGCCGGGACGAGCTGCAGCGCGCGATCGCGGGCTTCGAGGCCGCGCTCGCGGTTGCCCGCGCGGTCGGGGGTGAGACCGACCTCGACCGGATCCTGGAGCTGATCGTGAAGCGCGGGCGGGCCCTCGTCGACGCCCGTTCGATGTTCGTGGCGCTCGAGTCCGGCGGCCGCCTGACGGTCGACGCGATCGCGGGGGAGCTCGAGCGGTCGCTCGAGCGCCAGGTGGTGGACATCCCCGACACGGTGGCCGCCGACGTCCTCGCCTCCCACCAGCCGATGCACCTGGCGGGGCACGGCGGGGGCGTTGTAACGGTGATCGAGGGCGTCGAAGCGCGGGCCGCGCTCCTCGTGCCGCTGGTGTTTCGCGGGGTGGCCGTCGGCATCCTCGCGGCCCTCGACCCGGCGTCCGGCGCCGCGAGCTTCACCGCTGACGACGCCCGCGTGCTGGAGGCGTTCGGGAGCAGCGGCGCGACCGCGGTCGCCACCGGCCGCAACGTCGCCGAGGAACGCGCCCGACGTGCCATCGAGGCTTCCGAGGCGGAGCGGCGCCGGTGGGCGCGGGAGCTCCACGACGAGACGCTCCAGGACCTCGCCAGCCTGAAGATGATTCTCTCGTCCGCCCGCCGCAGCGACGACCCGGCCAGCGTCGGGCGGATCCTCGAGCAGGCGATCCAGCAGCTGACGCTCGGCATCGCGTCTCTGCGCCAGCTGATCACCGACCTGCGGCCGCCCATCCTCGACGAGGCCGGCGTCCAGCCCGCGCTCGAGCACCTGGTCGAGCGGCTCCGCCTCGTCACCGATCTGGACGTCCGGATGAACATCGAGCTGGCCTATGAGACGGGTCGCCGGTCGTTCCGGCTCAGCTCCGTCGTCGAGGACGCCCTCTACCGCGTCGTCCAGGAGGCGCTGAACAACGTCGTCAAGCATGCGGGCGCGAGCCGCGTCGACGTGGACATCGTCGAGGCGGGCGAATGCATCGACGTGCGGATCGCCGACGACGGTGCCGGCCTGGGCGACCAGCGCGACACGAAGGGGTTCGGGCTCATCGGCATGCGCGAGCGGATCGAGCTGATCGGCGGCTCGATCGAGATCCGCAGCTCGGCGGACGGCGGCACGGAGATCCGGGCGTCCGTTCCAATCAGCCCGGACCTCGACCCGGCCCTGTCCCGCACCTAGGTGTCTTGCAGCACCCGGCGCTGCGAGACGGTGTCGGCGTCGCGTGCGAGGACGCCGTCCGCGCCGATGCGCATCGCCTCGACCTCGAGCCGGTCGCGGTCGCCCGTGCCGACCAGGATCACGCGCGACGCCCCCGCGGCGCGCAGCCGGGAGATCGACGCCCGCCCGTCCGCCAGGAGCAGCTGGCGCCCGATCAGGACCACGGCGCCTCCGGGCTCCAGCGGACGCACGGCCTCGGGGACGGTCGCCACGCTCGCGGCGACGGTCACGCGTCCCGCGTGCTCACACAGGACCTCGAGCGCGAGCCGGTCGAAGCCGCGCCGGTCGACGATCACCACCCGCGTCTCGCCCGGCTGCGGCGCGTCTGTGCCGACGACGATCATCTCCTCATCGTCGGTCGCCCGAGCCGCTCCGGCGTCGGTGTCCTCCCGGATCGCGGTGCGGGTTCTCCGCAGGCCACGATCAGCTCGGGCGCATCCGTAGAAACCACGGATGCGGTGCACGGCCTGATGTGAGACCGTCCCGCGCTCCGATGGGTGGGAATCGGCACAGCAACGAGAGCCGGCTGGGCATGACCGGCCGCGCAGCCAGGGCGTGTGCCGCACACCCGTGGCGCACGGTCGGGGCGTGGGTGGCGCTGGTCGTCGTCAGCGTGGGCATCACGTCGGCCTTCCTCTCCGACTCGCTGACGACGGAGAGCAACTTCACCGGGACGCCCGAGTCGCAGAAGGCACTCGACCTGATCGAGCAGCGGCTCGACCGCAAGGAGCCGGTGCGGGACGTGGTGATCGTCCGATCGGTGACCCAGACGGTCGATCAGCCGGCGTTCCAGCGGCGGGTCGAATCGATCCGCTCGCGGCTCGTGGCGGCGGCGCCCAGCGTGGTCCGCATCGGGCCGACCTACTACCAGACCCGTGATCCGTCGCAGATCTCCAAGGACCAGCACAGCACGCTGATCCAGGTGACGATGCCGGGGAGCGAGCTGAACGACGCCCCCGACAGGATCACGCCGGTGATCGCGGCGGTGGACGGCGCCGACGGGCAGGGCGGCTACACGGTGCTCATCAGCGGCCAGGCAACCGTCGGCCACGACTTCACGAAGCTCTCCGAGAGCGACCTGCAAAAGGGGGAGGGGATCGGGATCCCGATCGCGCTCCTGATCCTGGTCGCGGTGTTCGGGGCGGTCGTCGCCGCCCTGGTGCCGCTGATCCTGACGATCTTCGCAATCATCGTGGCCCTCGCGCTGGCCGCGCTGATCGGGCAGATCTCCCCGCTCAGCTTCTTCGTGGTCAACATGCTCACCTTCATGGGACTGGCGGTCGGCATCGACTACTCCCTGTTCATCGTCTCCCGCTACCGCGACGAGCGGCGGGAGGGGCACGGGAAGCACGAGGCCATCGGCCTCGCCGGCATGACGGCCAGCCGCGCGGTGCTGTTCAGCGGGATGACGGTCGTGCTGGCGCTCGTCGGGATGCTGATCGTCCCGACCAAGATCTTCGTCAGCCTGGGGGCCGGAGCCATCCTCGTGGTGCTCGTGGCGGTGCTCGCGGCCCTGACCCTGCTGCCGGCGATCATGAGCCTGCTCGGGGACCGGATCGAGTCCCTGCGGGTGCCGTTTTTCGGCCGACGCGCCGAGGAACCGTCGGAGAGCGGCGGCTTCTGGGGACGGATCGTGGCCGTGGTGATGCGTCACCCCGTGGTCGCGCTCGTGCTTTCGGTCGCCGTGCTTCTGATCGCCGCGGTGCCGTACTTCGGCATTCACACGGGCTCGGCAGGCCTGTCGACGCTGCCCGACTCGACACACGCCAAGCAGGGTTATGTCGTTCTCAACCGCGACTTCACCGTCGGTGAGGTCACGCCTGCGACGATCGTCGTCGACGGCGACGTCGCTTCGTCAGGCGCCCGTGACGCGTCCGCGAAGCTCGGGGCGGCTCTGGCGAAGGACGATCGGTTCGGCAGGCCGCAGCCCGCGACGTATCCGGCGCAGAACCTCGCCGTGATCAACGTCCCGGTCGCCGGCGATCCCAACTCGGATGCCGCGCTCGATGCGGTGCGTGCGCTGCGCGACACGTACCTTCCCGATGCGCTCGCCGGCACGGATCTGCACGCCTATGTCACCGGCGCGAGCGCGCAGAACCTCGACTACTTCGCGATCACCGACGAGTACCTGCCGATCGTCTTCGCGCTCGTCCTCGGCCTGAGCTTCATCCTGCTCATGCTCGCCTTCCGCTCCGTCGTCGTCCCCGCCTCGAGCATCGTCATGAACCTGCTCTCGGTGGGCGCCGCCTACGGGCTGCTCGTGTTCGTGACCCAGAACGGCCACGGGGCCGGGCTGTTCGGGTTCCAGCAGGTGCCGACCGTGGAGGCGTGGATCCCGCTCTTCCTGTTCTCGGTCCTCTTCGGGCTGTCGATGGACTACCAGGTGTTCCTGCTCTCCCGGATCCGCGAGCGCTACGACCAGCGTGGAGATGCCCGCGAGGCGGTCGCCTACGGCATCGACTCGACCGCCCGGCTGATCACGGGTGCGGCGTTGATCATGGTGGCGGTGTTCGCCGGCTTCGCCGCCGGGCAGCTGGTGATGTTTCAGCAGATGGGGTTCGGCCTCGGCGTGGCCATCCTGCTGGACGCGACGATCGTCCGGACCGTGCTGATGCCGGCATGGATGGAGCTGCTCGGCGACCACAGCTGGTACATACCGAGATGGTTGAGCTGGCTCCCGGATCTGCGCGTCGAGCCCGCCCGGGCTCCGACAGCCCCGACGCCGGCGGATGAGCGGACGTACGCCGGCCGGGCCCGCTGACCGACGCTGCGCGGCGAACGACGTATCGGCAAGGGAGCGCACCATCGGACCCGCCCTCCTGATCTACGAATCGATGTATGGCAATACCGAGGCCGTCGCAGAGGCGATCGGACGCGGGATCGGCGAGCACGGCAACGTCGAGGTGCTCGAGGTGGGCGGGGCCCCGGCCGGGCTTCCGGCCGGCCTCGCGCTGCTGGTGGTGGGCGGACCGACGCATGCGTTCGGCATGAGCCGCCCCTCGACCCGGGCCGATGCCGCCAGGCAGGCCGGGCGGGCCGTGATCTCCGCCGAGCTCGGCGTGCGTGAGTGGCTCGAGGCGCTGCGCGTCGGTGCTCACCCGCCCGCCGTGGCGGTCTTCGACACGCATGTCGACCATCCCAGGTTGCTGCGCCACGTCGGGTCGGCTGCCGGCGCGATCGAGCGTCGCCTGGCCAGGCTGGGACTGGAGGTCCTCGTTCCCGCCGAGCACTTCTGGGTGCACGCGACCCAGGGGCCGCTCGTGGACGGCGAGAGCCGTCGTGCGGAGCTGTGGGGGCGCTCGATCGCCTCCCATCTCGAGCGCGCACGACCGCCGCTCCCGAGATAGCGGCGAGGCGATACGTGGCTAGGGCGCCTCGACCGCCTCCTCGCCACTCGGCCCATCTCGCCGGATGCGTTCCGCGCGGTTCTCCAGGATCTCGCCGATCACCGCCTGCAGTGTCCCGGCGATCGGGATCGCGAGCAGCGCGCCGACCAGCCCCAGCGCGGCTCCGCCGATGAGGACGGCCAGAAGCACCGTCAGCGAGGAGAGCTGTGCCGTGCGGCCGTAGATGAGCGGCTGGAGCACGTGGTTCTCGATCTGCTGGTAGATCATCACGATCGCGAACATCGCGATGCCTGCGGTCGTGCCCGTGAGCAGGAAGGCCGCGCCGATGACGACGATCGAGCCGATCGTCGCGCCGACCAGCGGGATGATGTCGAAAACCGCCATGAACACCGCCAGCGCCAGGGAGTAGGGGACCCCGAGCGCATACAGCGCGATCCACGTGACAGCGCCGCAGATCACCGAGATCACCAGGTTGCCGAACACGTAGCCGCCGACCTGACGGTTCGCGTGCTGGGCGATCGCCACCGCCCGCTCCCGCTGGCCGGGCTGCAGCTGGCCGAGCACGAGCCGGCCCAGGTTCGGCAGCTCGATCAGCAGGAAGATCATGAGGAAGAGGACGGTGGTCACCGCCACGACGCCGCCGAGCACCGTGCCCGCCGTGCCGAAGACGTAGCCCGGAACGGCGTCGGCGTGCGCCCGGGCGTGCTCCACGAGGTGGAAGCGGGAGTCGAGCCGGGCGAACGTATCGTTCTGCCTGGCATCCTGGAGCGCGTTCGGGAGGCCCGTCGTGAGCTGGTCGACCTGGGTGACGAACGGCGCGACGAGCGCGGCCAGCGTGGCGATGAGCACGACCACGAACCCGAGGAACACGACGATGGCCGCGGCCGTGCGGCCGAGCCTCGGCTCGAGGCGCGTGACGAGCGGGTTCAGGGCGACGGCCAGAAAGAGGGCTGCCGCCGTCCACACGAGGACGTCGCGGATCTGGTAGGCAACGTTCCCGACGACTCCGAGCAGGAGCAGGCCCGCCATCAGCTTGACAACGGCCCAGCCCGAGACGTCGAACTGGACGCGCCGGGGATCGGGCCCCGCCGGTCGGCGTTCGGGGGCGGTGATGGTGCTCATCTGGGGGCGGTCGGTCGTGTGCATCGAGCTCCCGGGGCGCGCCCCTGGTTGCAGTGGTGAGGGGCCGGCCTGCCGGCCGTCACCGATCGTCGGTGCGGTCCTTCGCCCTCTCGGTGTTCGCCTCGACCGCCTCGCGGCGGCGCTGGTCGGCGGGATCGCCGGGCCTCGACCACCGGCCCTCGCGGTACTCGTCCCGCCGCTCGCCGGCGTCCGCCTCGCGGTCACGCTCGGCCAGCTTGCGGCGGCCGCGCTTCGGATCCGTGGATTCTCGCATGCACTCGCGGTACCCGCCGGCGCAGGCCGGGAAACGGGATGACGCCGCGACACGAGCCGGGTGCCGGCCGCTCTCAGGGCGCCGCCTGTCGACGCGACGTGGTGCGAAGGCCGGCGCGCGTGTTGACGGGCTTCGGGGGGAGTGAGACACTCCCGACTCCTACGGCAGGAGGTGACCGAATGGCCTGGAGGGTGAAGGGCAGTTACGTGGAGACGTGCTCCTGTGAGCTGATGTGCCCGTGCAACCTGTCGTTCGATCACGGAGCGACGTACGACTACTGCCGCGTCGTCCTCGTGTTCGACATACGCGAGGGCGAGATCGACGGGACGGATGTCGGCGGGCTCCGCGTCGCGGCCGTCGCGGATACCCCGAAGGTGATGACGGAGGGAAACTGGCGACTTGGGGTGTTCGTCGACTCGCGGGCTTCCGATGAGCAGGCGGACAAGCTCGTTGGGGTCTTCACGGGCCAGCTCGGTGGCCCGATGGCGGGAATCGCGCCGCTGGTCGGCGAGGTCCTGGGTGTCGAGCGGGCGACGATCGACGTGCAGCACGACGGGGTACGTCACGCCGTCCGGATCGGGGACGCGGTCGACTTCGAGATCGAGGACATCGTCCCGTTCGGCGTGGAGACGGGCGAGCCCGTCCGGTTCTCCGGGATGTTCCACCCGGTCGCGTCCGATCTGACCATGGCCGAGGCGACCCGCTCCAGGATCGACGCGTTCGGGATCACGTACGACGGCAAGACGGGGCTCTCCACGTCAGAGTTCAGCTGGGCCGCCTAGGGGCATGATCGCTCCCGCGACCGATCGCGGCCCGGGCGAGTCCGGGCCCGCGCCCGCGCTTGCGGCCGTTCGCCTGCGGCTCGGGCTCGTGGCGTTCCTGTTCGTGCTGGCCGCCGCCGGGTGGTGGTGGACGGCCGGCCGGATGCAGGGCATGGATGACGGCCCCTGGACGGCGCTCGGCTCACTGGGGTGGTTCCTCGGCGCGTGGGTCGTGATGATGGCGGCGATGATGCTGCCGTCGGTGTCGCCGACGGTCGCGCTCTACTCGCGGATGACCCGCGATCGGTCGACGGCGCTCGCCGTGATCTTCGTTGCCGGGTATCTGGGCACATGGGCCGGGCTCGGCCTTGTCGCCTACGCGCTCGCGGCCCTGGGCAGCCGGGTGAGCGGCGGCGTCTTCGCCTGGGATCGTGCCGGGCAGTGGGTCGCGGGGGCGACGCTGATCGCGGCGGCGATCTACGAGCTGACGCCGTTCAAGGACGTATGCCTGGGGAAGTGCCGGAGCCCGCTGGGGTTCCTCCTAGGTGCGTGGCGTGACGGCCGGGCCGGCGCGCTCGAGATGGGAGCCAGGAACGGGGCATGGTGTGTCGGCTGCTGTTGGGCCCTCATGGCCTCGCTCTTCGCCCTGGGCGTCATGAGCGTCACCTGGATGGCCGTCCTTGCGGGCATCATCGCTGTCGAGAAGACCCTCCCGTGGCGCCGCGCTGCCACCTACGGCACGGCCCTCCTTCTCCTGTGCCTCGGCATTCTCGTGCTCGCGGCACCCGACTCGATCCCCGGATTCACGGTGCCGCCCATGCCATCGCCCGGCATGGGCGGGATGTAGCCCGCCTCGGGCACAGCCGTCCTACACGCCGACGTGCCCTCCGCGGCGCACGAGGGCAGCAGCGACCGCCGCCCGGTTCTGAAGTCCCGTCTTGCGCAGGATCCGGTGGACGTGATCCTTTACCGTTGCCGTCGTGATGCCGAGCCGAATTGCGATCTGCTTGTTCGCGAGGCCCTGGGCGATCAACACGGCCACCTCGTGCTCGCGTGGCGTCAGCACACTCAGCAGATCGTCGCGGGGCGGGCCGAGCAGGACGAGCGGCCCGCCCAGCTCGTCGGCGACGCGCCAGTCGATCGTCGCGGCCCCTGGAACCGCCCCAGCGACCGCGATCGTGCGCGCGTCGAGCAGCGTGCGCCGCGGCCGGATGCCCGCGCGGACGAGCGCGCGGAGGCGGTGAAGTTGCGCGGGATCGAGCGAGGGGGGCGCCTCTTCCATGGTCGACGCTGACCGTACAGGCTCCGACGTCGTGCGTGCGTTCCTCCGGGCCATGCAGCGGGGCCCGGACGGCCTGGAGACGCTGCTCGAGCTGTTCGCCGACGATGCCGTCTACGTCGAGTCGCTGACCGGTGGGTCGCCAGACCATCCCCGCGTCCACCGCGGGAAGGCGGCGATCGAGCGGGCGCTCCACTCCGGGCTGGAGTGGAACCCTCCCGACTTCACGATCCAGCTGGACCGGCTGCACGTGGAGGGCGGGGAGCTCACCGCCGAGTGGACGTGCCGGTCGGAAGCCCTGCCGGGTCCGGTGCGCGGCGTCGACCGCTACATCCTGCGCGACGGGCGAATCGCTCGGCTCGAGACGCGTTTGTCCCACGCCTGACCGACGCCACTGCTCCTTCGCGGGTGCGCCGGCGCGCCACCCATCAAAGGATGGATTTCGCCGCCGGCGCCGCGCACGTAGCATCGGCGTGAGTCGGAAAGGGAGCACGTGAGCGCAGTAGCGACGATCATCAGCGGCCGTACCCGGCGGGGGCGAAGAGACGACCTGGCCGCCCTCTTCCAGCAGCACCTCGCTCCGCGGGCGCAGGCGAACGGCCGACAGCCGGTCGTCGTCTGGATTGCGGACGATGCCGATGCCGAACGCTTTCATCTGTTCGAGATCTACTCCGACAGCGAGGCGATGGCGGCGAATGCCCGCTCCGCCTGGTTCCACGAGTACCTGAGGGCGGCGGCGCCCCTGCTCGACGGGATGCCCTCCACGGCGACCGGCGCGCCGCGCTGGTGGAAGGGCGTCGATCTCGCCTGATGGGCAGGTACGCGACCGTCGAGGAGTACATCGAGGCTCTCCCGGAACCGCTGCGCGATATCGCCGGGGGAGCCCGCAACGTGATCGACGAACGGCTCGACGGCGCAGCGTCGGCGATCCGCTGGGCGCACCCGACGTGGAGCATCGGCAAGCGGCCCGTCTGCTACCTCAAGGCGGCCAGGCGACACATCACGTTCGGGTTCTGGCAGGGCGCGTCGATCGACGATCCGTCCGGGCGCCTCGAGACATCCGGCACGGTGATGGCGCACGCCAAGCTGCGCTCTCGTGATGACATCGATCCCGAGCTCTTCGGTGCCTGGCTCGCTCAGGCACGGACCCTCGCGCTCGCCGGCTAGCGAACCGTGCGCCCCGGGCCGTCGTGCCCGCTCTCGGCGGCAAGATTCCGACCGTTCTCGGCGTCTTGGGGTGTGAGGCGTGGAGATGTGAGAGCTCCGCACTCGCTCAATGGGCAGGAACCGACCCTGGGCGCGGCCAGCCAGATCGCCGCGCGCCGACAAGACGACGGGAGGCGACGTGAGGCGCACGCTCATTCTCACCACACCGATGATGACGGGCGACGACGTGATGTTCGCCCAGCGCTTGCTCAAGCGGCACGGCGATTACGGGGGCGAGCTCGACGGCGAGTTCGGCATCCTTTCCGCCCAGGCGTGCAACACCGCCCAGGCTCGGCTCGGATACGCCCGGCCTCGGGCGGCGTTCGGTACGCCGCTCGAGAAGTTCCTGACCGGAAAGGCGGCGCCGACCGCCGCGATGCGGCAGCGCAGCGCGCTGCGGGCGAAGCGCGAGGCCTCGCAGAAGCGGTTGCGGACGAAGGCGCTGGCCGAGATGCGAGCGCTGATCGGGACGGCGGAGGATCCGCCGGGATCGAATCACACCGTCGTCGGCGCCTTCTACGGCGTTCAGGACGAGTGGTGCGCGATGGCCGTGACGATGGCCTACGTGAAGGCGGGGTCGACCGCCTTTGCACGGGGGTCGCGCTGGGCGTTCGTTCCGTCCCTCGTCGGCGCAGCCCGGGCCGGTGAGCACGGCCTGACGGTCACCGCGGATCCGCAGCCCGGCGATCTCGTCTGCTACGACCTGGACGGCTCGAACTTCGCCACGAGCAAGAACCACATCGGCATGTTCGAGCAGCGCACGGGCCCGACCGCGTTCAAGACGATCGAAGGCAACGTCGACGACACCTGCAAGCGCATGAGCCAGACCATGAAATCGGCGCCCAGGATCGTCTTCGTGCGCGTGAACAAGTAACCACGGGAGGCCGCAGGCGGCACCGAGAGCGCGTCCACGGCGGGGATTGGGCCCGCGCTGGAGACTGTCAAGCTCGCCCAGTACGGAATGCGCGCCAAATTCCAGATTCTGCCAGGCACGCGCGAGAGCCGAGTGGTAGGGTGGCGGCGTTCGGCAGTCGACGCGAAGGGGGATGCGTATGGGACGCCGTCGAGTTGTGGCCTGCGCCGTGATTGGCGCGTGGGTCTGGGGAGGAGCGGCCGCCGCGGCGCAGGCGGCGACGCTCGTGGTGCACCCGGGCCAGTCGATCCAGGCGGCGGTGAATCGGGCTCATCCGGGCGACACGGTTCGGTTGACGGCAGGGGTGTTTCACCAGAACGTCACCATCCGGAAACAGATCAAGCTGATTGGTGCGGGGCCGGGTCGGCATGGCAGCCGGCTCGTGGCGGGAGCGGTGCCGGTGCGCAGCGTGTGCACGACCGGGTCGAGCGTGCACGGGATCTGCGTGGCGGGCCAGTTCGATCAGAGCGGGAATCCCGGTGCGCCGGTGCATGGCGTCACGATCCGCCATCTGAGCGTCCACGGCTTCGGCGGTTTCGGCATCGGCCTGTTCAACGCCGACAGGACGACCGTTCGACGGGTCGCAGCCGTCGGAAACGCCGAGTACGGGATCAGCGGCTTCGTGCTGCACGGGGTGCGGTTCATCAACAACGTGGCTCGGCTGAACGGCGCTCCCGGCTTCTACATCGGCGACTCGCCGCAGGCGAACGCCGTGGTGACCGGGAACCGGTCGTTCGGCAACGGCACCAGCGGCGTGGAGGGGATCGGCTTCCTGTTCCGCGACTCCAGCTGGGGTCGGGTGTGGGGGAACACGGCGCGGAACAACTGTGCCGGGATGATCTTCGTCGACACCTCCGAGAATCCCGCGCCGGCGACGCACTGGAAGGCGTGGGCCAACATTGCCTCCCATAACAACCTGGCGTGCGCGTCCGAGCAGGGCGGCGGCGCACCGCCGTTGTCCGGGATCGGTATCACCCTGTTCGGGGCCAGCCATTCGATGCTGTCCGGAAACCGGGTGAACAACAACCAGCCTTCGGGCCCGAGCGTGTTCAGCGGAGGCATCATCGTCGCCTCGTCCGTCCCCGCGGGTGGCGGGGACCCGGTCGGCGACCTGGTGAAGCAGAATCACGCCGACGGGAACACGCCGTTCGACATCCTGTACGACCAGAGCGGATCGAACAACCGATTCGTCGACAACGACTGCGGCACATCCAGCCCAGCCTCGATCTGTAACTGAGTCAGTACACGCCAGCGGGGCCGGCGAGCGATCCTCGCCGGCCCCGCTGGTCTTCCTGTCAGCCCGACCCCGGTGTCTCAGAGCCTACGGCCGGTGGTGTGCTCGCGCTCGTAGAACGGCTCGTAGTACGTGCCGAGCTCGCCCCGATAGGTCTCGTCTCGGTAGGTTGTCTCGTCGAACTCCGGCGCGTTCTTGATCTGGTCCTTCGTCACGAAGACGAACACCGTACGATCGTCGTGGTCGATGCGGTCCACGATGCCGGCCGGCAACATGACCTTCTTGCCGAAGATCCACGGCCCGGTGTCGATCACGAGGTAGCTCGAGCCGACGTCGTAGGTTGCCTCGTCGATCTTGCCGATCGACCCGTCCGCAGCCTCGACGCCGTACCCGGTGATGGGCTGGCTCGAAGACACCCGGTCGGGGTCTCGATAGGCCCAGATCTGCTCTGTGCTCATGCCCATGGTCTCGCTCCTTCCGTTCGTGGGCGGACCTATGGCGTACCCACGCGGCTCATCACGAAACTTCTTGAGGGCGCAACGATGAAGGCCGCTCGGGCAGCACAGCTGGCCACCGCTGCGCGGGGTATTCAGCGGGCGGCTGCAGCGATCGGCTTCGCGTGGGATACTGGCCCCGTGCGCAGGGGGGCGTGGATTCTGGCGGTC
Organism: Actinomycetota bacterium; assembly: GCA_046732235.1. GTDB lineage: Bacteria > Actinomycetota > Thermoleophilia > Gaiellales > JAICJC01 > JAICJC01. The sequence continues at coordinate 9,911 of JBKPMQ010000053.1, read as the reverse complement.
GCCGTGGCCGCCGCGGCGGCGGCGACGGCGCTCGCCGCCGAACGGCTGCTGCCCCAGCAGAGCCCGGCGGCGGCGCGGCTCTCGGTGCTTTTGCCCGGACGGGCCGCGGATCTCGCCAGGCGCACGGGGATCCCCGCCGCCTACTGGAAGGTCGACCCGCGCACGGCCCGGCCGGTGCGGCTCGGCCAGCCGTTGACGACCGGTGCGCCGCTCTTCCCAGGCGACCCGCCGTTTCACTGGCGCGTGTGGACGACGGTGCCGAAGTCCGGCTACCTGCTGGAGCAGATCACCTCGCTGGGCACCCACACCGGGACGCATATCTCGGCGCCGTGCCACTTCCACGTCGGCGCACGCTGCCTCGTCCACCTGCCGGAGCGCTTCTTCACGCCCCGGCCGCTGGTCGTGCTCGACCTGCGCTCCCAGGTCCAGCGCCGCGGCGGCGACTTCTTTGTCGGCATCAGCGATCTGCGCCGCTTCGAGTCTGCGCATGGCCACATCCCGCCCGGGTCGTACGTCGTGCTCTACACGGGCCTGTCCCGCTTCTACCACCTTGGGAACCGGCGCCGACCGGGCCCGGACAACGACTACTTCGACGACGTGCCCGGGTTCTCCGGCGCCGCCGTAGACTGGCTGTTCCAGCACCGCGGCATCCTGGGCGTCGGGGCGGACACCTTCGGCCCGGACGCGACCTTCGACCAGAACTTCGAGGCGACCACCGAGGCCACCGCCCAGGGCGGCATCACCCTCGAGAACATGGGCCCGGGCCTCGCCCGCATGCGCGCGTACGGCGACTGGATCGAGCTCAACGGGCCCCGCTTCGCCACAACCGCCGCGCAGCGGCGCTCGGGGCGGCCCGGCTTTAGCGGCGCACAGATGGGGATGACCGGGTTCACCACCTGGCGGTAGCGGTGCCATGCCGAAACGGTGTGACCGCCCGCCGCGCGGCCTCGACGACCGGTCATATTCGCGCTGCGCGGCCTCCCGCTCCTCGGTCGAATACACCCCGGCGAGCATGGCTGGCTCCTGGGCGGTGGGCTCTACCATCACGAGTTCTTGGACCTGGTTTCAACCGGTCGAGAAGGGTTGCATTCAGGTATGCGCGCTGTACGGCTTTGGCTAGCCGGTGTCCGGTGCGCTGTGCCCCTCCGGCAGGCACTCCTGCCGGAGGGGCGTTTGGTCGATCAGCGGCCGGTGGTGCTCAGCGCCGGGGGCGCCTTGGCAGGTGCGGCCGGCTCCGGCGGCTGGATTGAGCCGCCGTGCTCGAGGTGAGGCAGCCAATCCAGCCACCTCGGCAGGTACCAGTTCCAGTTACCCAGCAGCTTCATCGTCGCGGGCAGGAGCACCGCCCGGACGATCGTGGCATCGATCAGGATCGCGACCGCCAGGCCGACGCCGAACTGCTTGAAGATCAGCATCTGGAGCGTGGCGAAGACCGAGAACACACACACCATTACGATCGCGGCGCTGGTGACGACTCCGGCGGTCGTCTTGATGCCGTGCGTGACCGCCTCGTCCGTGGTCATGCCGCGGTCGTACGCCTCGCGGATCCGGCTCAGGATGAATACGTGGTAGTCCATCGAGAGTCCGAACAGGATCACGAAGATGAAGATCGGCAGGAACGAGTCGATGCCGGCCGTGGACTCGAAGCCGAGCAGCCCCTTCCCGAAGCCGTGCTGAAACACGAGCACGAGAACACCGTACGCAGCGGCCACCGACAGGAGGTTGAGGACGATCGCCGTCGCCGCGGTCACGAGCGATCGGAAGGCGAAGAGCAGTAGCCCGAACGCGAACAGGAGCACGAAGCCGAAGACGACTGGAGCGACCGACTTGATCTTGTCGCTGAAGTCCTTCGACTCGGCGGTGAATCCGGCCACTCCGACCTCGGCGTCGGGCAGCGACCCGACGGTTGCCGGCACGATGTCATCGCGCAGCGTCGCCAATGATGCGTTCGATGCGGCGTCGGTGCCCGTTCCGGAGACGGGGATCGCGATGCTCGCGACCGTGGCCGCCTTGTTCACGTCGATGGTGATCGGGCCGTTCAGCTGGTCGCTGGCCAGCGCCCGCCGTTTCAAGTCGGCGATCGCCGCCTGCACGGTGGGCGCCCCGATGTCCGGCGCCTTCACGACGACGCTGGCCGGGATCCCGTCACCAGGGAACGCCTTCTGGAGGTGGTTGTACGTCTGGATGACGGGCAGCGACCGCGGGAACGTCGACGGATTCGCGTCCACGATGTGGAGCTGAAGGGCCGGCAGCGCGATCGCGACGAGCAGGCCGCCCGCGAGAGCGATCGAGACGAGCGGACGCCGCAGCACGCGGTCGACGATCGCTCCCCAGAATCGGCCGTCACCACCGTCTCGGCGTCGGCGGCCGACGAAGGGGACGCGCCCCCGTTCGACCCGATCGCCGAGCAGCGAGAGGATTGCCGGCAGGACGGTCAACGAGCCGATCATGGCGACTGCGACCACCATGATCGTGGCCAGGCCGAACTGCGTCATCCCCTGGATTCCGGCGAAGAACATCCCGGCCATCGCGATGATGACGGTCAACCCGGAGATGAGCACCGAGCGGCCGGAGGTCGCTGCTGCGGCCTCGAGGGCCGCCTCTTCGCTGCGGCCCGCAGCGCGCTCCTCCCGCTCCCGCTTCAGATAGAACATCGAGTAGTCGACGCCGACCGCAAGCCCGATCAAAAGGATCAGCTCGTAGACGGTCTCGTCGATCGGCACCAGCGAGCTGGGCACAGCGATCAGCCCGAACGTCGCGAAGATAGCCGTCAGCGCGAGCAGGAGCGGAATCCCGGCCGCGACCAGGCTGCCGAAGACGACCACCAGGATGATGAGTGTCACCGGGAGCGACAGCATGCCTGCTTTCGCCAGATCGTCCATGAACGCGCCCTCGATCTGCTTGTCCGTGCTCGCATCCCCGAACTCGCCCACGAAGAACCGTGGGTTCGCCTCCTGGACGTGGGCCACGGCGGCGACAACGGGCTCGATCTTCGTGGCCGCGTCGGCCGAGTCGCCGCGAATGTCGAAGTCGACGAGCGCCGCACGGCTGCTCGGAGCTATCTGCCCCGCGTTTCCGGCCTTGAGGGGCGATCTGACGTTGGTCACACTCGCGAACTTCGAGACCGTCGCGACCACATCGGCGACCACGGCGCGGAAGGCCGGGTCGCTCGCGTGGAGCGTTTGGCTCTGTACGAGCACGGTCTCTCCGGCAGGCTGCTTGAAGCCGGCGTCGAGGATCCTGGCAGCCCGCCCGGACTCGCCCACGCCGGACGTGTTGTTGTCGATATTGGTCACGCCGACGAGTGTGCCCGACATGAACGCGATCGCCACGAACCCCAGCCACCCGAAGATCGCGATCTTGCGGTGACGCGCGCTCCAGCGGCCCATCCGGCCGGCAAGGTTGGTCGGTCGGGTCGGAGGTCGGGCGCTGCCGCCGGTGGTGCCGGGCGGCCCGGGAGTGTCTTGGATAACGCGCGTCTTCATCGCTGCTCCTCTCGCTCGTGCGGGGCTCGCTCACCCTCGCACGCAGCGGGGAGATCCGGCAGACGGGGAACACGTCGTTTCGGGGGCGGGTTTCTGGTGTGTTGGCTGGGCGGCGCCGCGGCGGCACGTGGTTCCGCTGGCGGATCAGGAGCGGAGGTAGAGCAGCACCGCGAGCACCCGCCGCGAGTCGCTCCCCGCGGACGGAAGCCCCAGCTTGCTGAAGATGGTCGATACGTACTTCTCGACCCCGCGCAGCGTGATCACGAGCTTGTCCGCGATCCCCTGGTTTGACCGCCCCTCCGCCATTAGCACGAGCACCTCTCGTTCGCGGGGTGTCAGAGCCGCAAGCGGGTCGTCATCGCGGTGTCGCGACACGAGCGTCGAGACGATGATCGGGTCGATCGCGGAGCCGCCTTCGGCGATCCGGCGCACTGCGCTCGTAAACTCGGCGACTTCGCTGATGCGGTCTTTGAGCAGATAGCCGGCGCCGTCAGCCGTGTCGGCGAACAGCTTCAGGGCCAGCCCGACCTCGAGGTATTGGGAGAGCACGAGCACGCCCACCGACGGGTAGTTGGCGCGGATCTCGAGCGCCGCCCGAAGGCCCTCGTCTTGATGCGTCGGCGGAAGCCGGATGTCCACGATCGCGACGTCGGGCGCGTGGCTCCGCACCTTCAGCATCAGATCGTGGGCGGTGTCGCAACATCCCACGACGTCGAAGTCCGCGGCCCGAAGCACGCCGGCGACCCCCTCGCGGAGCAGGACGCTGTCCTCGGCGATCACGGCGCGCACGGGATCTCCGCTCGGATCCGTGTACCGCCGCCGACGGGGCTCCAGATCCGGAGGCGTCCGTCGAGCGCCTCGACGCGGTCGGCAATGCCACGCAACCCGCCGCCGCGTTCCGTGTCCGCGCCGCCGATCCCATCGTCGGCCACCTCGATCAGGACGCGGCTCTTGGAGCGGCTGACCTCGACTGTCGCGGACGACGCCTGGGCGTACTTGCCGACGTTGGTGAGCGTCTCACACACCAGGTAGTACGCCGCGACCTCCAGAGCCTCCGGCAGGCGCCCCTCCGTCTCCACTGCCAATCGAACACGGACCGGAGCGAGCGCGGCGAGCTGCTCGAGGGCGACTCCAAGCCCATGTGCTGTGAGGACAGCTGGATGGATGCCCCGCGCGATCTCACGGAGCTCCGCCAGGGAGACAGCGATCTCACGCTGGGCCCGTTCGAGCCGCTTCTGGGCCGTCCTATCGCTGGAAAGGTCGCCCCCGAGCAGGCTCAGCTCAAGGGAGAGCGCGACGAGGCGCTGCTGCGCCCCGTCGTGGAGGTTGCGTTCCAGCCGCTGCCGCTCCTTGTTTGCCACATCCACCATCCGGGCCCGCGAGCCCCGCAGCTCCTGGAGCCGCGCGCGGAGCTCCACGTGGAGGCGGGCGTTCTCGAGCGCGATCTCGGCCGCCGCGGTCACCGCAGCGAGGAGCTCGGGCTCCTCCGCGAGCGATCCGTCGTGCAGCAGGGCTGCCACCGGGATCCCGTCCCGATCGATCAGCGTCGTCGCGACGCCGGTCTCCTCGAGCGGCAGCACCACCGGCCTGCCGTCGAGCCCGGCGTAGGTTCCGAACTCCGGCAACCAGTACACGAGCGAGAGCGAGGGGTCACGAAGGGCCTGCGCCAGCGCATCGCGCAGATCCTTCGGACTCGGATTGGGTCTGAGCTCGACGATGAGATCGCCCACGGCCGAGCGTGCCAGGCGCGCATGCAGTAGGCCGGCCAGGAACACGAAGGGGCCGAGCCCTACGACGAAGAACGTGACGCGTCTGATCGTCTCGAACGGGGCATCACCGGTGACCATCCCGGATGCTGCAGAGAGGTACAGGAACGCCAACATCACGAGCGCGCCGGCGAAGGTGTCGACGAGCAGATCCAGCGAACGGCGCAGTGGTCGGCCGGCGTCTCGTCTCCGACCCACGAGGATGCCAACCCCAATGAGGCAAAGGACGCTGAGCACGACGAGCTGCGCTTGCTGCACGCGGTGGCCCGTGCCGGGCTCGGACGCAACCGCGAGGAGGTTGTCTGCCCCAAACCCGCCGAGCGTCATGCCGGCCAGCTGGACCGCCAGTGCGGTGACGTAGCCCACCACCAGCAGCGCACGGTCGGACCAGTGTTCCAGCCGCCCGCTCGGAAAGGCCAGGAACACATGAAGGAACACCACCGCCGGGACCAGGTCGAACGCGATCCCCAGGGTGAACGGCACGGCGAGGTTGCTCGAGGAGAGGCTGGAGAGGAACCAGACACCGCCGGCCAAGACCATCAAGAGGCCGAACCGGCTCTCGGGCCGGCGCCACCATGCGACGACCCCGGCGAGGACGAAGCCCAGCAATCCCCATACCTGCAGGGCGGCATGCACACCCGGCTCGGGAATGTGATCACTCGTCAACGCCAGCAGGATCGTGCATCCGGCGGCAACCAGGCCGGCAACCGCTGTCGCGCACAGGAACGGAGGACTCGGTGGACGAGCCATGGCTTCTGCGCTCGGCGTCCGTGTGGCGCTGGTGGCGATGCGTCAGCTCCCTTCTGAGCTGGCTTGCCGGCCGGAGCGACGAAACCTCTCAGGGCGACCGGCTACGCGGTCATGGGCACTGATAAGGAGGCGCTCAAACCAGAGGATACTCCGGATCGCGGCAAGATGCTGGCTCCCGGCCGGCCCGGGCGCTCAAGCGGATCACGGCCGAGGATGCGCTTGGCCTTGTCCCTGTGCTCGGGAGGACGAGCGGCGCTCCCCCAGCGCGCCGCCTGGGATGAGGCTGCGCCGGGTGCCCGGAGTCGGGCGGCGGACTGAGTGTCTGTCTCCTCGGTCGGCCGCCAGTCGCCGCCTTCTGCGGTCAGGCGACGCTTCGTGGTCTCGCTGAGTCGTCACCTGAGCACGCGACAGTGGCGCGCGAAGTCGACCCAACGCGGCATCTAGTCGCCTCGTCGGAGCCGCCTGTGCCTCTGGATGGTGGAAACGGCTCAACCATCCGGTTTCCCAGCAGGTCTGCTACGAGGTTGCTACGTTCGCGAACCCGCAGAACCGGGCAGATCGCGCTATGCGCGGTCCCTCCAGGAAGGATACCGCGACGCCCCGTCCGGACGACAAGCAAGTCCGCGAAGGGCTTCTACCGCAAGACGTGCGAATCGAGGTCATCAGCCCCGGCAAGCCGGTGAACATCGACGGATTGGAGGCGAGCCCGCTCTCGCCCCCCGAACCCCTGCGCCGCCTGACCGCGCTCGCCCCTCTGCAGTCACGATTCACCAGAAAACCGACCTACGAACGACATGTATTCCGCCTTTCGGAGAGCCCTCGAAGCCGCGAGGATGGTGCGATGACGCCCGGAGACTATTGCGTGAAGGGACATCGATGAACGAACTTGCTGATCGGACCGAGGTGCTGGTGGTGGGTGCGGGGCCGGTGGGCCTGGCGGTTGCCGCCTCTGTGGCGGGGCATGGCCATGACGTGACGGTGGTCGATCGGCAGGCGGCAGGAGCGAATACCTCGCGCGCTGCGGTCGTGCACGCCCGGACCCTCGAAATGCTCGATCGGATCGGTGTCTCGAAGCGACTGGCAGGACTCGGTATCCAGGCTCGGCAGTTCAGCATCCGTGATGGGGATCGCGAGCTCGTACCGGTGCGGTTCGACCATCTCCCGACCGAGTATCCGTACACGCTGATGGTCCCGCAGAACGTCACCGAGCAGATCCTGCTCGACCGCTTTGAGGAACTCGGCGGCAGAATCCACCGCCCGTACGTCGCGACCGGGGTGAGCCAAACCGCCGACTCTGCCGAGGTCACGCTAGACAGCGGCGACATGATCAAGGCCCAGTACGTCGTTGCGGCCGACGGCATGAACAGCACGATCCGTGACGTGGCCGGACTCGGGCACGAAGGCAATGATGCGCTGGCGCTGTCCTTCGCGCTGGCTGACGTCCGGGTGGAGGGCGGCCTGCCCGCGGACGAGGTCATGCTGTTCTTCTCCAAACCCGGCATGTTGGTCGTGGCGCCGCTCCCGGATGGGTCGTTCCGGCTCGTGGCCGAAGTCGACGATGCGCCGGAGCGGCCGGACGTCGCCTATGCGCAGCGACTGCTGGACACGCGCGGGCCGCGTCGTGCCACGACGAGAGTGACCGAAGTGATCTGGGGATCCAGGTTTCGGATCCACGAGCGCGTGGCGGACCAGTACCGGGCCGGGCGGGTACTGCTCGCCGGCGACGCCGCACATACGCACAGCCCGGCAGGTGGCCAAGGCATGAACCTCGGCCTGCGTGATGCCGTGACTCTCGGGGATGCTCTGTCGGTCGCACTGCGGGAAGGTCGCGAGGACAAGCTCGACGAGTACGCGGCCCGCAGTCGTGCCGAGGCCATGCATGTGGTCGCACTTGCCCACCGGCTCACTCGACTGGCCACTGCCCCACGAGCGGTTCGCCCGCTGCGCAACGTCGGACTACGCGTCCTTGCGCACGTGCCGGCGTTCCGCCGCCGCCTGGCCGAGCAACTCTCCGCTATCGGCCACCGCTGAGCCAAAGGCGGATGACCTGCCGGTCGACCAGGGAGGCTTGATTCGGGCTGGGAGCCGGATCGTGAACGGTCAACCTCCAGATTCGACAGGATGGAGGGCTTCCCTCGCCGTCGCGCGCCGGCCGCACCCCTACTAACCGTCCGCGTCGGCGGCTACCGTCGGTCGCGTGTTCTTCCGCCTGACGACCCTCGAGCTCGGGCTGATCGTCTTCGGCGTGATATTCGCCGCGACTGGCACAGGGCTGCTGCTGGGGCGCCACCACCGCGTCAAGGTCGAGACGCTGAGGGAGCCGTTCGGGGTGCTGCAGGCGGCATTGCTCGGGGTCGTGGGGCTCGTGCTTGCGTTCGGCCTGGCGCTGGCGGTCGGCCGCTACGAGGACCGCCGCGCCGCGGTCGTCGACGAGGCCAACGCGATCGGCACCACGTACCTGCGTGCGCAGACGCTTCCGGAGCCCTATCGCACCCAGTCGCTCACAGGGCTCCGGCGGTACACCGACGCGGCGATCGAACTGAGCGGCGCGGTCCCCCAGAGCGCGGAGGCGAGGGCAATCATCGCGAGGGAGTCGGCGCTCCAGCGGAGGCTGTGGGCGATCGCCGGCCGTGTCCTCGTTGCCGCTCCCGTGGCCACGGCGCCACGCCTCTATGTCGACGCCCTCAACGGCATGATCGACATGCAGACCGTTCGTGTCTCGGGGCTCAACAATCGCGTGCCGGGCCCGGTCCTCTTCATCGAGGTTGTGAGCAGCGCCGTCGCGCTGGCGCTGCTCGGGTTCTACCTCGCCATCCTCGGCCGGGGCCTGGCAACCGTCCTCACGGTCTTGCTCGCCGCTGCCGTCGTCAGCGCGCTGCTGCTTGTGACGTTCGATCTCGACCGGCCGACCCGCGGAGAGATCACCGTCCCGTCGACCCCGCTCGTCGACGTCAGACTATCCATGAGCCTGCCTCCCGCCGCCGCCGGCCCGAGGCTCCCCTAGCACCGCGCCAAGCGCTCGGAATCCTGCACCACTGCGCGGGACGCAACAGATTACCTCGCTGATCGAGCGATACCGCGGTGAACGAGCGTCCCGTGAAGTCGGATCAGGGCTTCCGAGGCCAGGTCAGGTCAATGCCGACGTCGATAGTAAGTCCTCAAGGAGTGGCGACGAGAGGTCAAGGGGTAGACGGCGACCTGTTGCGTGAGCTCGTCAGCGGCGTGGTGGCCGCGTTGATGAGCGCGGAGGCCGACGCTCTTTGCGACGCCGGGTTCGACGAGCCTTCTGTTGAGCGGAACGTTGCGGACGCTCCACCTCCCGGCGCCTGCCGACTTCCTGTGGCAGTACGTTTTCAGCACGCCTCTCGCGACGTCCGTGGCACCACTGGATTCGGATGCTCGCGCCGCGCTGGAACGCCATGTGGTCTCCGGGTGGCGGACGTTCACATGCGACGGACGACTGAGGCTGGAGCTCGGCGTCCTGCTCGTGACAACAGGCTGGCGAGGAGAGGATCCTGGAGCGGACGTTCAGTGCCGTTGGCCACAGTTCCGGCCTGAGTTCTCCCCCCGGGTCGGTTTCCTTGCGAGCAAGGATTGCCCCGGGGCCGCGTCCCGTAACTCGGGCTCGTGTCAGCCGTGGCCCTGGGCAACGACACTGAGCCGGGCGTCGACCATGTGCGTCCGCGGCTGGCCCGTGGCGACGATCGCGCGGGGCGGGGTCCTCGTTCCGGCGGCGAGCTGCACGCGGAGCCCGGCCGGGGCCGGTTCCTCCGCCGCGAGCGGCCGGGGCGAGGGATACTGGCGCGGTGGACGAGCTCCTGATCGAGGGCGCGGTCGTGCTGCCCGCGGCCGGCGCCGACTGGCTCGAGTCCGCGGCGGTGCTGGTGCGCGAGGGCCGGGTCGCCGAGCT
>JBKPMQ010000052.1:0-2635 GCA_046732235.1 Actinomycetota bacterium | reverse complement strand
GCCCCAAGGACGCCGGCGCGCGGGCGGCCGTCCTGGCCGGCGCCGATGTCTTCGTGGCGAGCGAGAGCGGCGACCCCTCGCTGGCCTGGGAGGCCCGCGCATGCGGCTGTGCCGTGGTGGCGCCGCTCGCCGAGGGATCGCTCGAGCTGGGCGAGCCCGGGCTCGGCTTCGCCGTCGACCAGCCTGCCCTGGCCGCCGCGGCGACCGCCCGGCTGCTCGACGACGCCGCCCTGCGGACGCGCGAGGCGGAGGAGGGGCGTGCAGCGGCCGCCGAGCGGTCGTTCCCGGCCGTCGCCGAGCGGATCGAGGCGGTCTACGCCAACCTCGGGTCCCGCCGGCGGACGAGCCGGCGGCCGGCGCTCGACGGCCGGGAGACGATCTCGGCCGATCTGCACATGCACACGAGCCACTCCTACGACTGCGCGACCGACCCGGAGGCGCTCGTCGACCACTGCATCGCCCAGGGCCTCGGCGCGATCGCGATCACCGACCACAACGAGGTATCGGGCGCGCAGGCCGCGGCGGCGCTCGGGAAGCCGATCACGGTGATCGTCGGCGAGGAGGTCAAGACCACGCAAGGCGAGGTGATCGGGCTCTTCCTGAAGGAGCGGATCGAGCCGGGGATGGACATGGGCGAGACGATCGCGGCCATCCAGGAGCAGGGCGGCCTGGTCTACATGCCGCACCCGTTCGACCGCCTGCACACGATCCCGGACGCGGCCACGCTGCTGCGCCACCTCGACCAGATCGACATCCTCGAGGTCTACAACTCGCGCCTGCTCTTCGACACCTTCAACGACGACGCGCTGCGGTTCGCGTCCAAGTACAACCTGATCCAGGCCGCCGGGTCGGACGCCCACGTGCTCCCCGGCATCGGCACGGCGATCAACCGCATCCCCGCGTTCGACGGCCCCGAGGAGTTCCTGCTCGCCATGCGCCAGTCGGAGATCCTGCGGCGGCCGAAGAGCCTGCTGTATCTTCAGGGGCTCAAGTGGGTGCAAAGCGTGGCCAGGTAGGGGCGCAGGCTTCGGAGGGCGACCGCCGAATAGGGCGGTGGGTGACCGTGGCCGACGACGAGATCTACGAGCGCTACCAGGCCAAGGCGATCGACGAGACGAACGCGCTCGGCCACGACATCGCCGGGTGGCTCGGCGAGCGCCATCCCGGAGCAGCCCCGGTGCTGGGCACCGGCCACCCCCTGGCCGACATCATGCTCGTGAAGCACCGCCCGATGCCGGCGGAGGTGCAGGAGGGCGTCGCGTTCTTCGGCCGCGCCGGCCAGGCGATCCTGAAGAGCCTCCAGCGGCTGCGCATCGACCCGCTGATGCTCTACGGGACGGTCTGCCTGAAGGCCGCGATCGACCCGTCGGACGAGGATCTGGCGGAGGCGCGCAGCTGGCTGACGCGGGAGATCCACATCACCCAGCCGCGCATCGTCGTCACGCTCGGCGACGACGCGCGTGCGTTCCTGGACTCGATCGAGTTCCCGCTCGCGGCCCCGTGCGCGGGCGACATCGGGACCATCGCGCGCTTCACCCCGACGATCGAGACGCTGGCGGTGCCCGACATCGACCGCTGCCTCGACGACGCCGGCTCCAAGCAGGCGTTCTGGGACGCGTTCAAGGTGCTCGGCACCTGGTACGAGAACCTGCCGCCGTACTGATGAATAACCGGTGCCTGGCACCGGTTATTCATGCCGGGCGATACTGCGGGCGGTGAGCGACCGGCACATCGTGGCGATGGGGGGCGGCGGGTTCCTGCGGAACGACGGGGACACGCTCCTCGACGACTACGTGCTCGGCCTCACGGGCAAGCGCCTGCCGCGCGTCTGCTACCTGGGCACGGCAATGGGCGACGAGCCGGGCGGCATCGCCCTCTTCCACCGGTGCTTCCCGCCCGGGCGGGCGGAGGCGACCCATCTGAACCTGTTCTGGCAGGACGGGCGCGACCTTCGGGCCCACCTCCTGGCGCAGGACGTGATCTACGTCGGCGGCGGGAACACGGTGAACATGCTCGCGGTCTGGCGGGCGCACGGCGTCGACGCGGCCCTGCGCGACGCGTGGGCGGCGGGCGTCGTCCTGGGCGGCATGAGCGCCGGCTCGCTGTGCTGGTTCGAGGCCGGGATCACCGACTCGTACGGGCCGCTGCGGGGTCTGCGCGACGGCCTCGGCCTGCTCCCCGGCAGCAACTGCCCGCACTACGACGGCGAGGCGCAGCGGCGGCCGACGTACCATCGCGAGATCGCCGCCGGCCTTGTGGCCGGGATCGCCGCCGACGATTTCTGCGGCCTCCACTTCGCCGGCACCGAGCTGGTGGAGGCCGTCAGCTCGCGCGCGGGGGCCGGCGCCTACCGGGTGGAGCTCGCGGACGGGGTCGTGCGCGAGACGCCGATCGGCGCCCGGTATCTGGGCGCATGATCCCGCGCGCCGCCGCCTGCCTGGCCGTGCTGGGGGCGGTGAACCTGGCCGCCCCGCACCTGCCGGAGCCCGGCCGGGGCCTTCAGATCGCGGCCGTCGCGGTGGTGTCCTTCCCGCTCGCGACGCTCGTCGTCGCCGCCGTCGCGCCGGCCCGGACGGCGGCGCCGCGTCTGATCGCGCTCGCCCTGGCGGCCGCAGCGCTCACGGCGGCCCTGATC
>JBKPMQ010000051.1:0-6617 GCA_046732235.1 Actinomycetota bacterium | reverse complement strand
GCCCTGGTCGCGCTTGAACTCGGCCGCGAGCCAGTCAACGATGGCCTTGTCGAAGTTGTCGCCGCCCAGGTGGTTGTCACCGGACGTCGCCTTGACCTCGAACACGCCCTCGCCCAGCTCGAGCACCGACACGTCGAACGTGCCGCCGCCGAGGTCGAAGACGAGGATCGTCTGGTCGCCCTCCTTGTCGAGCCCGTAGGCGAGCGACGCCGCCGTCGGCTCGTTGATGATCCGCAGCACCTCGAGGCCGGCGATCTTGCCGGCGTCCTTGGTGGCGTTGCGCTGGGCGTCGTTGAAGTAGGCCGGGACGGTGATCACGGCCTCGCTCACGGTCTCGCCCAGGTAGGCCTCGGCGTCCGCCTTCAGCTTCTGCAGGATCATGGCCGAGATCTCCGGCGGCGGAACGACCTTGTCGCCCGCCTTCACGCGGGCGTCGCCGTTCGGGCCGGCCGCGACCTCGTAGGGGACGATCTTCTGCTCCTCGGTCACCTCGGAGGCCTTGCGGCCCATGAACCGCTTGATCGAGAAGATCGTGTTCTTCGGGTTCGTCACCGCCTGGCGCTTGGCCGGTGTGCCGACCAGACGCTGACCATCCTTGGTGAAGGCGACGACCGACGGGGTCGTGCGACCGCCCTCGGCGTTGGGGATGACGGTGGGCTCTCCGCCCTCCATCACCGCCATGCAGGAGTTCGTCGTGCCCAGGTCGATGCCGATCACTCTTGCCATGCGCGTCCTACTCCTTTAGTTGATTCCACGAAGCAAATCTACGTCGAGTTATAGCAAGTTTCTGAGCGCACGGCAACACGCACGCAGGTGGGCCTCGGGACCCACCCGCGCGCGTGTGGTGAAGCCGGTCAGCTGCTGGGGTGCAGGTGCCCGACGCGGGCCGCCGATGGCTCGCGGACGGGGGCCCCGTAGACCGCCGGGAAGCCCTGCCGCCAGCTCGGGTAGCGCAGCTCCCAGCCCAGCTCGCGCCGGGCCTTCGCGTTCGACGCGCCGCGGGCCTCGGTGGCGATCAGCACGGCCGCCGGGCCGGCGACGATCCGGGCGAGCAGCCGCGGGATGCGGCGGGGCGGCTTCGCGCCGAGCGTCTGCGCCATGAACGGGAGCCACTCCCGCGCGGGCGCGGGCTCGTCGTCGCACACGTTGTAGATCCCGGGCCTGCCGGCTTCGATCGCGAGCACGGTTGCGGCCGCGGCATCCTCCAGGTGGATGAACGACGTGATCCCGCCGCCCTCGCCGACGATCGGGAACCGGCCCTTCCGCACCGGCTCGAGCATCCCGTCGTCGGGGTCGCCGTAGAACCCGCCGTAACGCAGCACGATGCCGTCGAAGGACGCGACCGCCTCCTCGAGGTGGCGCATCGCGGCGAACGTCTCGCGCATCGCGGCGGGCGGATCCGGGTCGAGCGGATCCTCCTCGCTCTTGGCCGGCCCGCCCTCGCGGGCGTACCGGTAGCTGGCGAAGCTCTGGGCGACGACTCGGCGCACGCCGACGTCCCAGGCCGCCGCCAGGAGGGCGTCTGTCCCGTCCGTCCGCAGCCGGTTCGTGGCCGCGAACATGCGGCCGAAGTTGCGTGAGAACTTCTGGCCCGCAAGCGCGGTCGCCTGGTGGACGATCACGTCGGGCGCTGCGGCGCGAACGGCGGCGAGGACGGCCTCGCGGTCGAGCAGGTCGAGGGCAACGGGCTCGGCGGCGAGCGCCCGCAGGACCTCGTCCTTCCCGGGCGATCGGTACGTCCCGACCACCGTGTGGCCGCGCTCGACGAGCTGCGGGACGAGCCGGGTGCCGATGGCGCCGCTGGCTCCGGCGATGAAGACTCGCATGGGGTTCTCCTCTCGGGGATGGTCTTCTCACCCCCTTGACGCGCCGCGGGCGCGAGATGTGACAGGTCAGCGCGCCGCGACGCCGACGGCCGACCGGCCGTACGGGCACAGGTCGAGCAGCGGGCACTCGCCGCAGCGGGGCCGGCGGGCGAGGCAGATGCGGCGGCCGTGCGTGATGAGCAGGAGGTGCGCCTCGAGCATGCGGCGGTCCGGGACGAGCGCGGTCAGGGCCGCGTGCGCCGGTCCGTCCGCCATCCGCTCGGGGATGAGGCCCAGCCGGCGCGAGACCCGGCCGACGTGCGTGTCGACCGGCATCACGGGGACGTCCAGGCTGAAGAGGAGGACGCAGCTCGCCGTCTTCGGGCCAACGCCGGGGAGCGCCTCCAGCCGGGCCATCGCGTCGGCGGGCGCGAGCTCCGCCGCCCAGTCGAGCCGCGGCGGGCCGCCGTCGGAGAGCTCGTGCAGGACGGCCTGGATGCGCGGCGCCTTCTGCGCCGCCAGGCCGCCGGGCCGCAAGACCTGCTCGAGCTCGGCGGCGTCGGCATCGCGCACGTCGCTCCACGCCGGATACCGCGCCCGCATCGCCGCGTATGCACGCTCGCAGTTCACGTCGCTCGTGTTCTGGGAGAGGATCGTGAGGACGAGCTCGTCGAGCGGCGGCAGCCGCCGGTGCACGGACGGCGCGCCGTACCGTTCCCGCAGCCGGTCGAGGACGCCGTCGATCATCGTGTGCCGAACCCTACGCCCGGGTACGCTGCAGGCGTGGATCCCGTCACCGACACCTTCGCCCGGCCGCTGCACGACCTGCGGATCTCGGTTACCGACCGGTGCAACTTCCGGTGCGTGTACTGCATGCCGAAGGAGGTCTTCGGCCACGATTTCGAGTTCCTGCGCCGCTCCCAGATCCTGACCTTCGAGGAGATCGCGCGGCTGGCGCGGCTGTTCGCAGGGGCCGGCGTGCGCAAGCTGCGGCTGACGGGCGGCGAACCGCTCCTGCGGCGCGACCTCGACCGGCTCGTTGCGCTGCTGGCGGAGATACCGGGCATCGACGACATCGCGATGACCACCAACGGCGTCCTCCTGGCGCGGAAGGCGCAGGCGCTCGCCGACGCGGGCCTGCACCGCGTGACCGTCAGCCTCGACTCGCTCGACGACGACGTGTTCGCTGCGGTGAACGACGTCGGCGCGCCCGTCGCCCGGGTGCTCGAGGGCATCGAGGCGGCGGCCGCCGCCGGGCTGGGGCCGGTCAAGGTGAACATGGTCGTCAAGCGCGGGCTGAACGACGGAAGCATCCTCGAGATGGCCGGGCACTTCCGCGGCACCGGCCACGTCCTGCGCCTCATCGAGTACATGGACGTCGGGGCCAGCAACGGCTGGCGGCTCGACGACGTGGTGCCCGCCGCCGAGATGGTGGCGGCGATCGACGCCAGGTGGCCTCTCGAGCCGGTCGAGTCGGCGTACCGCGGCGAGGTGGCGAACCGCTACCGGTACCGCGACGGCGCCGGCGAGATCGGCGTGATCGCGTCGGTCACCCAGCCGTTCTGCAGCGACTGCACCCGCGCGCGCCTGTCCGCCGACGGGCGGCTCTACACCTGCCTCTTCGCCAACCTGGGCCGCGACCTGCGCGGGCCGCTCCGCTCCGGGGCGTCAGACGCGGATCTCGAGGAGCTGATCGGCCGCATCTGGCGCCGCCGCGGCGACCGCTACTCCGAGCTGCGCACGGCCGAGACCGCGGAGTCGCCGCGGGTCGAGATGTCCTACATCGGGGGGTGAAGACCCAGCAGGCGGGGAATGGATCCCGCCCTGCGGGCGTTGGAAGGCTCATGGGACGACTGGAGGCTGCGATACGATGATCCGTTCCATGGACGCCTCGGGGACCACGTCGGGTCTGCGGCTGCGTGCTCGCGCACGCGGGTTCCTGCCCAAGGGCTGGCGCGACTTCCTGCTGCAGCTGTTCCTGTTTGCGATCGTCGACGTCGCCTACGAGCTCACCCGCGGCCTCTCCGAGGGGAGCGTCCTGCCGGCGTTCGCACACGCCCGCGACGTGGTGTCGCTGGAGCGCTCGCTGGGCGTCTTCACCGAGCTCGACGTGCAGCACTGGGCGCTGCAGCGCCGCTGGGCGCTCGAGATCGCCGACTTCACCTACTTTCACGCCCACTTCGTGATCACGGTGGCGTTCATGTTCTGGCTCTACCTGCGCCGCAACCCGCACTACTACTTCATCCGCAACGCGGTCTTCGTGGCCGACGCCGTCGCCCTGATCGGGTTCACGGTGTTCCCGACGGCGCCGCCGCGGATGCTGACCGACCTGGGCTTCACGGACACGCTCGACCGCTACGCCTCGATCTCGAACTACTCGGGGCCGGTGGCCGCGCTGGCGAACCCGTTCGCCGCCGTGCCGAGCATCCACACCTGCTACGCGCTCATCATCGGCGTCAGCTGCTTCTTCCTCGTGCGCCACCGCGCCCTCGGCTTCACGTGGCTGTTCTACCCGGCCCTGATCGTGTTCTCGATCGTGGCCACCGGCAACCACTTCTGGACGGACGCCTTCCTGGGCGGCATGCTCGCCTGCCTGGCGATCGGCACCGCATGGCTCATCGAGCGGGTCCGCCCCACCCTCCCGCACGCCACGCGCGTGCGGATGCGGCTCGAGGCGCCGGCGCGCGCCGGCAGGCCGGCCACCGCAAGATAGCGCCCGTGGTATAGTGCGCGGGATGAGCACGATGCTCGCCCGGATCAAGACCGGCTACACCAACGGCGGCCGCGGCCTCGGCATGGCGCTGATGGCGCGGTTCCGGTCGCTGCCGTTCACGCCCAACCAGGTCACGGTCGCCGGCCTCTCGCTGAACGCCGTCGCCGCGGTCCTCATCTACGAGGAGCACTTCGTCTGGGCGACGGTGGCGTTCGTCACGGGCAGCATCCTCGACATCCTGGACGGCGCGCTCGCGCGGTCGCACGGCAAGCTGACCCAGTTCGGCAGCTTCCTGGACTCGACCACCGACCGCATCTCGGAGGGCTTCGTGCTCGGCGCGATCGCCCTCGTGCTGTCCAGGCAGGGCCACGAGGCGGCGCTCGCGAGCGTCTTCGTCGCCCTGGTCGGCTCGTTCCTCGTCAGCTACACGCGCGCCAAGGCGGAGGCCCTCGGCCTCGGCGGCGCCGTCGGGCTGATGGGACGGGCCGAGCGGATCGTGCTCGTCGCGATCGCGCTGCCCTTCGCGGGCCGCGGATCGCTGCCCTACGCCATGTACCTGCTGGCGGCGCTCACGGCGCTCACCGTGATCCAGCGGGTCAATCACGTACGCAAGCAACTCGACGGGGGGGAATAGGCATGGCCGAAACGGCCTCCACCAACGGCAGCACCAACGGACACCGGAAGGGCACGGGCAAGGTGCGCGTCGCCATCATCGGCGTCGGCAACTGCGCCTCGGCGCTCGTTCAGGGCGTTCACTACTACCGCGACGCGAAGCCGGACGAGCCCGTCCCGGGCCTGATGCACACCGATCTCGGGGGCTACCACATCTCCGACATCGAGTTCACGGCGGCGTTCGACGTCGACTCCGACAAGGTCGGGCGCGACCTGTCCGAGGCCATCGGCCGCGGCCAGAACAACACCGTCCGCTTCTGCGACGTGCCCGAGCTGGGCGTCCCCGTCCACCGCGGCATGACCCACGACGGCATCGGCAAGTACCTCTCCACGGTCGTCAAGAAGGCGCCGGGGGAGACCGCCGACGTCGTCCAGGTGCTCAAGGACACCCAGACCGACGTCGTCGTCTCCTACCTGCCGGTCGGCTCGGAGCAGGCCACCAAGTGGTACGTCGAGCAGGTGCTCCAGGCCGGGTGCGCGTTCGTGAACTGCGTGCCGGTCTTCATCGCCCGCGAGCCCTACTGGCGCCGCCGCTTCGAGCAGCACGGGCTGCCGATCGTCGGCGACGACATCAAGTCCCAGGTCGGCGCGACCATCGTGCATCGCCAGCTCACGCGCCTCTTCGCCGACCGCGGCGTGCGGCTCGAGCGCACCCACCAGCTGAACGTCGGCGGGAACACCGACTTCATGAACATGCTGGAGCGGGAGCGGCTGGAGTCGAAGAAGATCTCGAAGACGAACGCGGTCACGTCGCAGCTCGACTACGAGATCGGCGCCCGCAACGTGCACATCGGCCCGAGCGATTACGTGCAGTGGCTCGACGACCGCAAGTGGGCGTACATCCGCATGGAGGGCACGAGCTTCGGCGACGTCCCCCTGAACATCGAGCTGAAGCTCGAGGTGGTCGACTCGCCGAACTCGGCCGGGATCGTGATCGACGCCGTCCGCTGCGCCAAGCTGGGTCTCGACAACGGGCTCGCCGGCGCGCTGGAGTGGCCGAGCGCCTACTTCATGAAGTCGCCGCCGTTCCAGCACCACGACGACGAGTGCCGCGACGAGGTCGAGGCGTTCATCAAGAAGTACGGCCAGAAGGGGGCCAAGAAGGCCCGCGAGAAGGCCGCGTCCAAGGCCTGACGCCGTACGGTGGATTCGCTGAAGCTGTGCCTGGCGTCCCCGTTCGCACTGGCCGGCGCCCATCCGGTCGCCGAGCACGTGCGCGGGGTCGCCACGGCGCTGGCCGCCCGCGGCCACCGCGTCACGGTGCTCGCACCGAGCTCCTCGACCCGGGCGCTGCGCAGCGGCCGGCGCCGGCTGCGAGCGCTCGACGGCGGCGATGACGAGGCGCTGATCGCGCTCGACGGCGAGCCGCTGCAGGTCGCCGTCGCCCCGGCGGTGCCGTTGCGCCAGCGCGGCCGCCGCCGCGGTGC
>JBKPMQ010000050.1:0-5298 GCA_046732235.1 Actinomycetota bacterium | reverse complement strand
GCCGCCGGGGCCGGCTGCGGGCGGGCACGGCGCCGAGCGTCGCCGCGCGGGCCCGTTCGGTGACGTCCCCGCCGGGCTGCACGTCGCCCAGCGCGCGCTCCAGCCGTTCCTCAAGCTCGTCGGGCATCTCGCTCCCGTTCCGTTCGGCGCAGGTCCTCGAGCGCCCGGGCGAGGCGCGAGTTCACCGTACCCACCGGTACGCCGAGCAGGTCGGCGATCGCGGTCGGCGAGTAGCCGAGCCCGTAGCGCAGGACGATCACGACCCGCCGCTGCGGTGAGAGCCCGGCGACGGCCGCGAGCAGCTCGCGATCCTCGCCGGCCTGGTCGCGCCACTCGCCCTCCATGCGGTCGAGCGCCTCTGACCCGATCAGGCGCCGCTCGCTGCGGAGAAGGTCGAGCGAGCGGTTGACGACGATCCGGTGGAGCCAGGGGCCGAACGGCCGGCGGCGGTCGAACCGGCCCAGGGCGGCGAAGGCACGCTCGAAGGCGTCCTGGGCGACGTCGTCGGCCATGTCGCGCCGGCCGGTCACGGCCCGCGCCACCTTCCAGGCGCCCGGCCAGTGGCGGGCGAAGAGCTCGGCGGCAGCCTCGCGCGAGCCCTGACGGGCACGCACCACAAGCTCACCGTCGCCGAGCGTGCGCATCCTCACCGGCTCTCCGCATGCAACGGTACTACTCGCGGGGCGGCCGGACGCGTCCCGCGAGGCGGGTCAGACCCGGCGGGTGACGTACGTGTCGGTGCGGTAGGGCAGGCGCAGCGGCCGAGGCAGGTCGGCGACGAGCGCGCGGATCTCGTCGAACAGCTGCCGCCGGGCGTCCTCGTCCAGGGTGGCGATGTAGCTGGTCGAGCCGATGCGATCGACGAGCTCCTCGGTCTCGAGCTCCTGCACGAGCCCGAAGGTGTGCTCCGCGAGCGGCTCGAAGAGCCGCGTGGCGCTGAACGCCTCGCGCCAGCTCGCGTGCCCGTAGGCGGGCTCGCCGTGGCGGTGGACGCCGACGAGCGTGCGGAGCGTCTCCACCCAGGGAACCGAGGTGTCGAACGTGTTCCAGATCAGGCCGAGGCCGCCACCGGGACGAAGCACGCGGGCGATCTCGACGACGGCGCGGTCGGCGTCGAACCAGTGGAAGGCCTGCGCGACCGTGACCGCGTCGACGGAGCCGTCCTCGACCGGGATCGCCTCGGCCGTCCCGTCGAGCACCCGCGCTCCCGGCACGGCGGTCTCCAGCACGCGCCGCATGCCCTCGACGGGCTCGACGGCGATCACCGTCGCGCCGGTCGCGGCCAGCATCCGGGTCAGCTTGCCGGTGCCTGCCGCCAGGTCGAGGACCGTGACGCCCTCGCCGAGGCGGAAGTGGGCGGCGAGGTGGGCGACGGCATCCGCCGGGTAGCCGGGGCGTCCGCGCTCGTACGCGTCTGCCGCGCGGTCGAAGCCGGCCGCCGCGGTGGGATGGGTCGCAGCCATGGCCGGACCTTATCGCCGCGGCGCCAGGGGGCGCGAGGACTTACCGATCAACCATCTAGGTGCGGGGTGTGCGCTCGTCGGGCGAGTCGCCCGAGTCCGCCATCGTGGCGAGCACGGCCAGGCGGGCCCTCTCGGAGCCGGCCACCGAGGTGACCTCGCACCCGACGCGGCGGCGGCCGTAGTGGGCCGAGGCGATGTGCAGCACCCGCACGCGCAGGCGCACGAGCCGGCGGTCGATCGTCGGCATCACCGACAGCAGGTCGCCGGGGGCGAGCGGCTGGTCGGTGACGAACGCGAGCCCGTCGGCGGAGAGGTCGGCCAGATGGGCGTCGAACTCGGCATCCGTCTTCACCCTGCGCGAGTAGAGCACGCCCACGAGGGCCAGATCGCTCATCCGTGCCCGCGGCGACGTGCGTCGCCCGTTGCGGCGGCGGAGGCGGTCGACGGTGAGGTGGAGCGTCGCGGCGTGCTCGGACTCGTAGAAGAGCTCCGAGACGCGCAGGTCGATGTCGTGGCCGGCCCCGTGCTCGCCGCGCTCCCGCAGGCGCAGGCGCAGCCCGACGCGCACGCCGGCGAGCGGCGCCAGTGCGTGGATCGTCGCGGCGTCGTGACCGGTGATCTCGAGTGCGATCGCGCCGCCGTCCTCCGAGAGCACCTCGAGCCTGGTCGGAAGCTGCGACAACACCGAGACGGCCGTCTCGAGCATCCTCTGGGGGTTCATCCGGGCCACGGGCTTCTTATCGGCCGGATGGGCCGGAAATGTACCCGGGCGGCCAGTAATATCGGCGGAGTAGTCGATCCGGAGGGAGTGCGCGTGGCGGTCGTCGAGGAGAAGCGCGAGCCGTTCATTCGGCAGGACGGGAAGGACAAGGTCACCGGGCTCGGCCGCTATACGGCCGACCTGGCGAGGACGGGCATGCTGCACGCCCGCTTCCGGTACTCGGATCACGCCCACGCCCGGGTGCTGCGGATCGACACGAGCGCCGCGAAGGCGCTCCCCGGCGTCTTCGCCGTCCTGACGCAGGACGATGTGCCGGACGTGCGCTACGGCGGATTCGTCGAGGACCGGACGCTGTTCGCAAAGGACGTCGTCCGCTTCGAGGGCGAGGTCATCGCGGCCGTCGCCGCCCTGACCCCGGAGATCGCCGACCGCGCGGTCGAGCTGATCGAGGTCGACTATGAGCCGCTTCCGGCCATCGCCGATCCCGAGCAGGCGCTCGAGCCCGGCGCCGTGCTGATCCACGAGGGCTGGGAGGGCTACGACGCGAACGAGGACGTCGTCCGCGAGGGCAACGACTGCTCCCGCTCGACGATCCGCAAAGGCGACGTCGACGCGGCGCTCGCCGCGGCCGACGAGGTCGTGAAGGAGCGCTACGTCGCCGACATGTCGCACGCCGTGCCGATCGAGCCGCGGGCGATCGTGGCCGAGTGGCAGGGCGACAAGGTCACGGTGTGGACGTCGACCCAGGTGCCGTTCAACGCACGCTCCGGCGTCGCGACCACGCTGCAGATGTCCGAGGCCGATGTCCGCGTCGTCGTGCCCCACCTCGGCGGCGGCTTCGGCGGCAAGTGCGAGTTCCACTTCGAGGCCCATGTGGCGGCGCTGGCACGGGCCGCGCGGCGGCCGGTGCGGCTCGTCTTCACCCGCCGTGAGGAGTTCCTCGCGCCCGACCACCGCCGCGAGGGCCAGGTGCTCGAGCTCGAGACAGGCGTCATGAAGGACGGGACGATCGTCGCCCGCCGGGCCCGGCTCGTGCTCGACAACGGCGCCTATGCGGCCGATGCGCCCTTCTTCTCCCAACTGGCGGCGATGATGGCCGTCGGCCCGTACCGCGTCCCCCACGTCTGGGTGGACGCCAGCCTGGCGTACACCAACACGACGCCGTCCGGCTCCGTGCGCGCTCCCACGGCGCCGCAGTCGTGCTGGGCGCTCGAGATGCACATGGATGCCGTGGCCGAACGGATCGGGCTCGACCCCGTCGACCTGCGGCGGCGCAACATCGTCCATCCTGGCGACGAGACGGCGACGAAGCAGGTGCTCGAGACCATCGCCGCAGCCGAGGCCCTGGAGCGGGCGGTCGAGATGATCGGATACGGCCGCGAGCTTCCACCTGACGAGGCGTTCGGGGTCGCGTGCGGCTGGTGGCCGACCTTCGCGATGCCCTCGGGCGCGCACGTCAAGCTGCACGGCGACGGCTCGGGCACCATCGTCACCGGCGCGCAGGAGTGCGGCACCGGGTCGGTGATGGCGCTGCCACTGCTGGCGGCGGAGGTTCTGGGGATGCGGCCGGAGCAGTTCACGGTCGTCTACCAGGACACGGACGCGGGCCCCTGGGACGCCGGCGCGTCCGGCTCGCAGACGACGACGAACAACGGCCGCGCCGTCGTCGAGGCGGCCACCGACGTCCGCAACCAGCTGCTCGAGCTGGCGGAGGAGGTGCTCGAGGCCGCCAGGGCCGACCTGGAGCTCGTCGACGGGCGCGTGCGGGTGAAGGGCTCGCCCTCGACCGGCGTCGACATCACCGAGCTGGCCGAGAAGGCCGCGGGCGACAAGCTCCTGCTGGGGCGCGGGTCGGGATCGCCGCCCGCGATGCCGGATTGCGACGCCTCCGGCTGCACCGGCCGGCTGGGGTCGGAGTCGTTCCTGGCGCCGACCTTCATGACGCACGCCGTGCGCTGCAAGGTCGACCGCGCCACGGGCGTCGTGCGGGTGCTCGAGGTGGCGGCCGCTCACGACTCCGGCCGGGTGCTGAACCCGATAGGGGCGAACGGCCAGGTCGAGGGCGGTGTGGCGATGGGGATCGGCATGGCCCTCTCTGAGGGCTCGCAGCTCTCCGACGACGGCCGCCAGCTGAACCCCTACCTGCTCGACTACAAGCTGCAGACCGCCGCCGACGTGCCGTCGATCACGGTCGACTGGGTCGGCAAGCCCGACCCGACCGCCGGGCCCAACGGGGCGAAGGCGGTGGCGGAGCCGCCGTGCGTGCCAACGCCGGGCGCGGTCGGGAACGCGATCGCGAAGGTGGCCGGGCGCGTGCACTACCTGCCGATGTCGCCCTCGCGGGTGTGGGAGGCGACGCAGCGATGAGCGCCGCCTACACGGCCGCCGCGACGCTGCCGGAGGCGCTGTCGGCGCTCGCGGCCGGGGCCAGGCCCGTGGCCGGCGGCACCGATCTCGTCGTCGGCGCCCGCCAGGGCAAGGCGCCGCTTCCCGGCTCGCTCGTGGCGATCCACGGCCTGGCCGAGCTGCGTGGGATCGAGGACACTGACGGCGGCGGCCTTCGCATCGGCGCGCTCGTGACCCACGCCGACCTGGTGGCGCACCGGGCCGTGTGCGAGCGCTACACCGCGCTCGCCGACGCGTCGGCGATCGTCGGCAGTCACGCCACCCGCCACATCGGGACGCTCGGAGGCAACGTCATGAACGCCTCGCCGGCGATGGAGACCGGCGGGCCGCTGATCTGCTTCGGCGCCGAGGCGGTGCTCGTGTCGGAAGGCGGGGAGCGCCGTGTCCTCGTCGCGGACCTCCTCACCGGGCCGGGGCGCACGGATGCCCGGCCGGACGAGCTGCTGGCGGCGATCGAGCTTCCGGCCGCTCCGGGCGGAAGCTGCTACGCCCGGCTCGAGTACCGCCGCCAGATGGAGATCGCGGTCGTCGGCGCGACCTGCAGCGTGACGCTCGAGGGATCGCGGATCGCGGCGGCGCGGGTGGCGATCACCGCCCTCACCCCGCGGATCGTGCGTGTGCCGGACGCCGAGGCGGCCCTCGCGGGCAGCGACGGGGGCGGCGAGGCCGTCCAGGCGGCCGGCGAGGCCGCGGCGGCCGCCGCCCAGC
>JBKPMQ010000049.1:0-4873 GCA_046732235.1 Actinomycetota bacterium | reverse complement strand
GGTCGGGGCCGGCGAGCGCGCGGTCGTCATCGGCGCGGGCCAGATGGGCCTCCAGCTGGTCGCCGTCGCGCGTGCGGCCGGCGCGCGCGTGCTCGCCGTCGACCCGCTCGAGCCGCGGCGCCGGCTGGCAACCGAGCTCGGCGCCGAGGAGGCCGTGGACGCCGAGGGCTGGGAGGACGCCGCGCTCGAGTGGTCGGACGGTGCCGGTGTGGTGGCCGTGATACTGGCCCTGGGCCGCTCGGAGACGGTTGCGCCCGGGCTGCGGGCGCTCGCGCCGGGCGGCCGGCTCGTCCTCTTCGCGGGGTTCGGCGACGGAAACCTCGCGACCGTCGACCTGAACCTCGTCCACTACCGCGAGCTCGCGATCGTCGGCAGCGAGTGGGTGGGGACGCCGCCCAATTCGCGGCTCGAGTGCTATCGGGAGGCGTACGACCTGCTCGCATCCGGCCGCCTCGAGCTGGAGCGGCTCGTCACCCGCCGATGCACCCTCGACACGCTCGTCGAGGCGTTCGCCGACGTGCAGAGCCTCGACGCGCTCAAGATCGTCCTCACCCCCTGACCCATGCCGCCCCTCTTTGCCGCCGCTCCCCGCACCGTGATCGTCGCGATCGATCATCCGCTCTACATGTGGCCGGTCGCGGGCCTCGAGGACCGGCGGGCGCTGATCGCGGCGGTCGCCGCGGCAGGCGCCGACGCGGTCATCGCCTCGTACGGGACGCTGCGGGACCACGGCGACGCCTTCGCGGGCTGCGCAAAGATCCTGAAGCTCGACCTCGCAACGGTGTCGGTCGGCGCATACCGCGACAGCGAGTTCCGGCTTGCGTGGACGCTCGACGACGCCGCCCGAGTGGGCGCCGACGCGGTTCTGACGTACGTCCAGCTCGGGACCCCGGCGGAGCTCGATGCGCTCGTCGCCGCGGCCAGGGTCGCGGCCGAGGCCGACCGGGCCGGGCTCGCCTACGTCTGCGAGATCATGCCGGTCGAGAGCTCGCCGTATCCGGATCCCTTCGACCCGGCGGCCATCGCGGCGGCGGCCCGATCGGCGGCCGAGCTTGGCGCCCACGTGGTCAAGACCTCGATGCCGACGCCGCCCGAGGAGGTCGCGCTCGCGGCCACATGCGGGTTGCCGGTCGTGATCGCGGGCGGCGACCCGACGCCGGACCCGGAGGCGCTCATCGACCGGGTGGAGCGGGCGGTCGCCGCCGGAGCGGCGGGCGTCGCGTTCGGGCGCAACGTGTGGGGCTCGCCCGATCCGGCCGGGATGGTGCGGCGGCTGCGCGCGGCCGTGCACGGTGCCGAGCGCGGCTCCCCGGCCTGACCCCCAGCAGTCGCCCGGGCCGCGGTCCTCAGGCGACGGCGCCGTCGGCGTCCAGCGTGCGCTGGATCGCCTCGAGCTTGCCGGCCGTGCGGGTGTCCGCCGGCGTGTAGGTCACGATGCGCGTCCCGAGGCGGGGATCGAGCCACAGGTACGTGTACGACAGGCGCAGGAGGCCGACGAGCGGATGCTGGATGCGCTTGATCGCGTTCTCGGGCCCGCGGATGTCGTGCCGCGCCCACATCTCGGCGAACTCCGGCGATGCACGGTTGAGCCGCGCGATCAGCCCCTTCCACGCCGGCTCGGCCACGTGCTCTGCCATCGCCGCCCGGTACTGGGCGACCATGCGCGCGGCGGCCTCGTCCCAGTCGAGCACCGTCCGCCGCCACTCCTGGCAGGTGAAGAGCAGCCACAGGCAGTTCTGATCCTCACGCGGCAGCGACCCGAGACGGGGGAAGGCGCTGAGCCAGATGCGGTTGTAGTCGAGGATGTCGTAGCGGCCGTTGACGGCGAGCGCCGGATAGGGCTCGAGGCGATCGAGCACCAGCTCGACGGCGGGGCTGAGCTGCGAGCACTGCGTCTGGGCGTTCCCGTCGGCCGTCCCGGCCAGCGTGAACAGGTGCGCGCGCTCGACCTCGTCGAAGCGCAGGGTGCGCGCGATCGCGTCGAGCACCTGGGCGGAGGCGTTGATGTCGCGGCCCTGCTCGAGCCACGTGTACCAGGTGACGCCCACGCCGGCGAGCTGGGCCACCTCCTCGCGCCGCAGGCCGGGCGTGCGCCGGCGACGGGACGAGATCAGGCCGACGCTCTCGGGCGTGATCCGCTCCCGCCGGCTGCGGAGGAATGCCGCCAGCTCGTTGCGGCGGATCTCGTCGTCGCTGGCGGGGAAGGTGGGCGTGGCGAGCGTCATGAGGCCAGGATAGCGACGTCCGACTCGAGTAGCCTGGCACCAGTAGTACCAGGATAAACAGACTCTGGTACCAGGTTTACGGGCGGGCCACAATCCCCCCATGAACGACCAGCACACGCTCTCGCCCGTCGGCCTGGCCACGGTGCTGCTCGGCGCCTTCCTGGCCATCGCCGACGTCTTCATCGTCAACGTGGCGCTGCCCACGATCGATGCGGACCTGCATCCGTCGGCGGCAACGCTCCAGCTCGTCGTCGCCGGCTACACGGTCCCGTACGCGCTCATGCTCGTGCTCGGGGGCCGCCTCGGCGACCTCTTCGGGCGCCGGCGCCTGTTCATGGCCGGCGTCGCCTCCTTCACGATCTTCTCGCTCCTGTGCGGGCTCGCGCCGACCGCGTTCATCCTGATCGCCTTTCGCGCCGCCCAGGGGGCGTCCGCGGCGCTGATGGTGCCGCAGGTGCTCGCCACGATCCAGTCCGCCACGCATGGGCAGGGGCGGGCACGCGCGATCGGCCTCTACGGCGCCACCGCGGGCATCGCGGCGGTGGTCGGCCAGGTGGCCGGTGGGTTCATCGTCGACGCGAACATCGGCGGCGCCGACTGGCGGCCGATCTTCCTCGTGAACGTCCCCGTCGGCATCGTCGCGCTCGCCCTGGCGTGGCGGTCGGTGCCGTCGACCCGGGCGGCCGAGCCGGCCCCGATCGACGCCCTCGGCACGGCCCTCCTGGCCGTCGCGGTGCTCGCGCTGCTCGTGCCCGTGACCGAGGGGCGGACCCTCGGCTGGCCGCTCTGGAGCTGGGCGCTGCTCGCCATCGTGGTGCCGGCCCTGGCCGCGTTCGCGGTCGTCGAGCGGCGGCTCGAGGGCGCCGGCCGGCATCCGCTGGTGCCGCCGAGCCTGCTCCGGCACCGGGGCATGCGGCCCGGCCTTGCGATCGCCATGCTGTTCTTCGGCGGCTTCGCGGCGTTCCTGTTCGTCGCCGCGATCGCCTTTCAGATCGGGGCCGGCCTGAGCCCGCTGGGGTCGGGCCTCGCGCTCATGCCGATGGCCGTCTCGTTCCTGGCCGCGTCGCTCGCGAGCGCCGCGCTCACGGCCCGGCTCGGCCGCGACGTGATCGCCGTCGGCGCGATCCTGCAGGCCGTCGGCCTGGTCGCCCTCGGCGCGACGCTCTGGAGCGACTGGCCCAACGTCGACGCCCTCACCCTGGCGCTGCCGATGGTCGTCGCCGGGTTCGGCCAGGGTCTGATGCTGAGCCCGCTCTTCGGGTTCGTGCTCGCGGGCGTCCCCGCCCACCGCGCGGGTGTCGGCAGCGGTGTCCTGACCACGACCGCCCAGTCCGCCCAGGCGATCGGGGTGGGGACGCTCGGAAGCCTCTTCCTGTCGCTCTCGGCCGCCGACTCGCTGGGCATGCGCGACGCCTTCGTGATCGTCCTCGCGCTCCAGATCACGATGGCCCTCGTCGTCATCGCGGCGACCCGCGGCCTGCCCGACCCCGCCGCCGCGCGCGCCGAGACCGACCCCGGCGAGGCGCTGACGGACGAGGCCGAGCTCGTGGAAGCCGCCTAGCCCAGGGCGGCTTCCACAGAGGGACCATCTGTGCGAGCCTCCCCCGGCTGGCCGGCCTGCTCTCCCCCTTCCCGGTTTTCGGCGCGGTGCTGGCCGTCGTCACCCATCACACCCACGGCCCCGTGCTGCTCGGCCTGCTCGCCGCGGCCGTGTTCTTCCTCGTGCGTGCGCTGATGCTGCCGGTCGTGGGGCTCCCTGCGTTCGCCGCCGCCACGGGCGCCGCCGTCGCGACCCAGGCTGTCAGCGTGCTCGCGATCCCCCGCGACCCCCAGCCCGGGCCCTAAAGTCCGGTCATGGCTCCCTACGAGCATCCGCCGCGGATCGACGACGGGACGGCGCTCGAACGCGTCCGGGCGGTTTGCATGGCGCTGCCCGGGACGGTCGAGCGCCCCAGCCACGGGGCGCCGGCGTTCTTCGTCGGCGGCAAGCGCTGCTTCGTGATGTTCATGGACAATCACCACTCGGACGGCCGTATCGCGCTGTGGTGCGCGGCAGCTGCCGGCGTGCAGGCGGCGGTCGTGGATGCCGATCCCGAGCGCTACTTCGTGCCGCCGTACGTCGGCCGTCGCGGCTGGATCGGTGTGCGGCTCGACCGCGGGCTCGACGGGGACCAGGTTGCGGGCGTGATCGAGGACGCCTACGAGGCGGTCGCCGGCGCACCGAGAGGGGTCTGAGACCCCGGCTGGTGCGCGGGGCGGGGCTACTCGTACTGCAGCGCTTCCAGCACGTTCAGCCGCGCCGCCCGGCGGGCCGGGAAGGCGGCGGCGACCGCGCCCGCGATCGCGGCCACGATCAGCGAGACGATCACCTGGCCGTACGGGATCGCGAACACGATGCCCGCCGAGCGGAATCCGAGCGAGACGACCCAGGCGAGCACGATCCCGATGACGATGCCGAGGATCCCGCCGATCACGGCCGTGATCACGCTCTCGTAGAGGATCGTCTCCCGCAGCTGGAAACGCGTCGTCCCGATCGCCCGCAGCATCCCGATCTCGCGGGTGCGCTCGAAGACCGACAGGGCAAGCGTGTTCACGATCCCGAACAGGGAGATCACGACGCTCATCGCGAGCAGGATGTAGAGCAGGTA
>JBKPMQ010000048.1:0-10363 GCA_046732235.1 Actinomycetota bacterium | reverse complement strand
GCGCCGCAACGTCCGCGGCGCCTTCCGGCCGGCGTCCGCGCTCGCCGGGGAGCGGATCGCGGTGGTCGACGATGTGTTCACGACCGGCGCGACCCTCTCGGCCTGCGCCGCCGCGCTGCGCCGAGAAGGCGCCGGCCCGGTCACGGCAGTGACCCTGGCCCGTGTCGTTCGGATCTAATCGGACCGGCGGCGGAGCGAGTATGTTTCCGGCACTCCTCCGTCCAAAGGAGCCGCGGATGAAGCTGCAGGTCAAGGGCCGGAACGTGGACGTGACGGATGCGCTCTTCGCGTATTCGGAGCGCAAGCTGGGCAGGCTTGCGCGGCATCTGTCCGACGAGAGCCGGTGCGAGCTCGAGCTCGCAGTCGAGCACAACCCGTCGATCAACCAGAAGCAGGTCGCCGAGGCGACCGTGTGGACGAAGGGGCCCGTGCTCCGGGCCCGGGAGTCGTCCACCGACATGTACGCGTCGATCGACCTCGTGGCCGACAAGCTCGAGCGCCAGGTGAAGCGCTACCGCAACAAGCGCACCCGGAAGGGGGCGCAGCACATCGCCAGCCACGTCGCGCCGCCGCCCGCCGGGGCGGCCGCGCTGCCGGATGAGGAGGACGCGGTGATCGTCAAGTCGAAGCAGTTCAACATGAAGCCGATGCCTCCCGAGGAGGCGATGCTCCAGCTGGAGCTGATCGGCCACGACTTCTTCGTCTTCGTCAACGCCGACTCCGACGACGTGAACGTGATCTACAAGCGCCGCGACGGCAACTACGGCCTGATCGAGCCGTCGCGCGACGACGGAGGCTGACGCCCGCGCGCCGTCACGGGGCCAACGGGTAGCCCAGCCCGAGGTAGAGCGCGAAGGAGAGCAGCGCGAGGCTGACCGCGATGAGGCCGCGGCGCGCCGCCGGCATGCGGAAGCGCTGGCCGACCGCGATCAGGAACAGCACGGTCGCGAACACCACCGTGGTGCGGACGAAGTCCTCGCCGTGGTGCCGCGCCTCCGTCCCCGCGGCGAAAACGGCGGATGCCTTCCGTTCGAGCCGGGAGGCCTTCCCCACTCGCGGTTGTGGTACTGCGGCATGAAGCTCGGCCCCGGCGGAGCGCGGGTGTCCGTCATGCCGCCCGCCCTGATCCAGGCGCGGAATGCAACCGCGTACTCGGGGCTGAACCGGCGCGCGTAGAGCGCGGCGGACCTCGGGTCGCCCCGCGTCCGCGTCTGGAGCCACGCCGAGAAGTTGGTCGAGTCGAACAGCCGCGGCTGGCCTCCGAGCAGGCCATCGTGGCCCGCGGCCGCCGGGCGGTCGTCATCCACGGGGACGAACCGGCGGGCGGCGGTACACCCGGGCCGAGACCATCCCCTCGGGATGATGCCTGCGCCGACGGGCGCGGCCTACGCTCGGGCGACCAGGGCCCTCATCGCTCTAGGAGGTTCTCAGATGGACTCTTCGACGTATGCGCCCGGCTACGGCTGGCGGAGCTTCGCCGGCGTCATGCTGATCATCACGGGGTTCTTCAACTGCATCGACGGGCTCGTGGCGATCATCAACGCAAACCGGATCGAGGGCGTCGTGAACGGCAACGCGACGCTTCCCATCACGGACAACGTGTCGGACTGGGGCTGGGTCGTGCTCCTGGTCGGCATCGTCATGGTCGCCGCGGGCTTCGCGATCTTCTCGGGTGCCATGTGGGCGCGCGTGTTCGGGATCGTGGTCGCCGGGATCAACATGCTCGTCCAGTTCACCTATCTGGCCCATTTCCCGTTCTGGTCGTTCACGATGATCCTGGTCGACATGCTCGTGATCTACGGCCTCGTCGTCTACGGCAGGGTGGAGCCGGAGCGACGCTGACGTCGTGATGAACCTCGAGGTGTACGGGGAGACGGCGGCGAGGGACGCCGTCGCCCGTCGCCTCGACCGGGCCGAGGGAGTCAGCCGGGTGCGGGTCGCGGGCACCCGGGCGGGACGCTCGCGGCAGCGTGATTCTCATCGCCGGCGCCATGGCCGTCGCGAGCGCCGCGGCCGCGATCTCGACGTTCGCGCAGGACCATTCGGGTCGGATCCCCGCCGGATTCAGCCTCGACGCGACGGCGCTCGGGAGCCTCGACGCGGTCAACGACGAGACGGTCGTGGTTGCTTTGGTGGCGGGGGTCGCCGCGATGGTCACCCTCGAGACCCGCGCCGCCGCAGGGGTCGGGGTGGCGATCTCCGTGACGACGATTCCCGCAGCGGCGTACGTCTGCGTCGCCGCCGGGCTGAGAAGGGCGGGCAACACCAAGGGCGCGCTCGCCGTGCTCGCGGTGAACGTCTGCATGCTGGTCGTGAGCTCCTCTGCCACACTCGCGTACCAGCGCCGCCTGGCCCGGTGGCGCTCGCCCGCGTCCTGACCTGGATCAGGCGTGCTGGGCGGCGCCGACCGCCGCCGGCTGGGGCGGAGCCGGTGCGGCCGTCCCAGACACCGGTGCCGGTTCGAGCCTGGCGGTGACCACGTGGGACACCACGACCGCCACGATCACGACCGGCATCAGCGCCAGGCCGTCGGCCTGGAGGAACAGGGTGGTGAGGAGCACCGACGTCAGGGGCAGCCGCAGCATTGCGACGGTCAGCGCGCCGATCCCCATCGCGGCGCCCGCGATCATCGGCAGGCCGGGCAGGTGGGAGAGCGCGATGCCGCCCGCCGCGCCGATGAACATGCCCGGGAAGATGGGCCCACCCCGGAAGGCGCTCAGCGACAGGCAATAGGCGAGTGCCTTGCATGCCACGAGCAGGACGAGCGCCCCGGCCGTCCACCCCGCGGCGCTGTGGATGAGCGGCGCGAGCGCGGTCTGGCCCGAGAAGAGCACCTGGGACGAGCCCTTGTCCGTCCCCTCGGCGAAGAGGATCGCGAGCGCCCCGACCCCGAGGCCGAGAATCGGCGTCAGGAGGATCCGCCGCTTCTCGACGACGGCCTGGAGGGCAAGTGCCGACCGCCGGATCGCGGTCCCGAGCGCGGCTGCGCCGATCCCGATGCCGAGGGCCCACACGAACTGTGCCAGGTCGGGCGTTGTGAACGGCGGGATGTTCGGGACGGCGAGCGAGAACGTGCCGAACCCGGTCCAGGCGTCCAGGCCGACGAAGATCAGCGCGCCGATGCCCGCCGCCAGCAGGCCGGGGATGAGGATCACGCCGAGCAGCGGGCCGCCCACCCCCGCGGCCTCCATCAGCAGGAATGCCCCCACGATGGGTGATCCGAGCAATGTGCTCACCGCCGCGAAGCTGCCGGCGATCCCGATCACCAGGCGGGCCGCCTCGGGCACGTCGCGCCGGGCCAGCCGCAGCGAGAGAACGCCGAGCCCCGTGCCGATCGCGATCAGCGGCGCTTCCGGCCCCAGCACCGCGCCCAGGCTGAGGGTGGCGAGGGCCGCGCAGAAGATACCGGGCAGCTCGATGGGGCTGACCGTGCCGGTCTTGAGGCCTTCCGCGGGCTTGTGGCCCGCGGTGCCGGGCAGGCGTTCGATGGAGACCGCGACGAGCAGGCCGCTCACGGCGAGCAGCGGCAGCGGCCACCAGGTGGGCTCGCCCTGAAACCCGAGATCCCCGGGCAGGCTCGTGAAGAAGAAGTGCTGGAGCTCGCCGACGACCTTCAGGAAGAAGTAGGCGACGACCGCGATCGGGGCTCCGACGGCGGCCCCGAGCACGAGCAGCCCGATGTAGCGCCTGCTGCGGAGGAGCTCGGCCGGATCCATGCCGGCGCCCGGGCCGGCGGGTGGGCTCGACGCCGTCACGCCCCGGTCTCCGGCCCGGTATCGGCGATGCCCCAACGGCACGTGAAGGATTCGCCGGGGGCGAGGCGGATGACCCCCTCGCCGGTCCGAAAGGCGTTGGGAGGGCAGGTCATCTGCTCGACCGCGAGGCTGCGGCGGCGTTCCGGCGCCGGCAGCGTGTCGCCGCTGAAGACCATCAGGTACGGATGGGACGCGTCGACCCAAAGGACGACGCCCGCGCCTGCCTCGGGATCGGCGAGCTGGACGCGGGCCAGCCCTTCGTCGTCCCGGTCAAGGTCGGTGAAGGCGTTGTCGAGCGGGATCGACCCGATCGGCCGCGGCCGCCGGAAGTCGTACGGCGTACCCTCGACGGGCGTCGTGGCGGTCGGGATGCCGTGTGTGTCGACGGCCATCACGCTGCGGGCGGGCACCCGCAGGACCGCGGTATCGACAGTCGGGGTCCCCGCCGTCAGGTAGGGATGCGCGCCGCTCCCGTAGGGGCAGGGCGCCGCGCCGACGTTGGTGGCCGTCGAGGAGACGCTCAGGCCGTGGTCGCCGAGTATGTACTCGACCGCGAGGGCGAGGCAGAACGGGTAGCCCGGCTGGGGATGGATGACGTGCTCGAGCACGGCCGTCGCAGGCTCGTGACGGACGACCGTCCACTCCGCCCAGCGCACGAGCCCATGGATCGCGTTGCCCGCCTCCGGCTCCGTCAGCGCGAGCTGGTGGGGGCGGCCGTCGAACTCGTATGCGCCCCCTCGCACGCGGTTGGGAAAGGGGATGAGGAGCTGGCCGCGGCCGCCCGCGCTCATCTCGTCGGCCCGGTATCCGTCGAGGATCGCGCGGCCGCCCGACGTGTAGGTGCGCAGCCCGGCCCCGACCGAGGTGACCGCGGCCCGCTGGTCGTGCCAGGCCAGATCGATCTGGCGTCCCGAGGGGGCTCGCAGTCGGTGCTCGCGGGCGGCGGAGGACGCAGCCGTCCGTCAGCCCATCCGGGCGAGCAGATGGTCGCCGACCCGCAGGGAGTTGGCCATCGCCGTCAGGGCCGGATTTACCGCCCCGATGCTGGGGAAAATGCTCGTGTCCACGACGTAGAGGTTGTCGAGCTCGTGTGCGCGGCAGTCGCGATCGACCGCGGACGTGGCCGGGTCGTCCCCGCACCGGCAGGTGCCCGCCTGGTGCGCCACCCCCGCCACCGGAATCTCGTTCTTCATGTAGGCGAAGCGGTGGAAGAGGTGGTCAGGGTGCATGCCGAGGTGTCTCAGCATCGATCGCAGCCGGCCGTAGAGCTCCTTCTTGGGGACGTCGTTCGTCGCTGAATAGCGCAGCGTGACCCGGCCGTCGGAGTCGACGCTGACGCGGTTGTCGGGCCGGGGCAGGTCCTCGGTCGAGAGCCAGAAGTCGACCGCATGCCGGGCCACGCGCTCCAGCGTCCATTCGGGCGCAAGCCGCGTCTCGCCCGGCTTCTCGCCCCGGAACATCGGCGCCTGGGACTTGCCGACCATCTGAATGTTCCCGAGCGGGTAGTCGTGCTCGTCGCTGCCGAAGTAAAAGTCGTTCAGGCCGAGGGTCTTCTGGAACACGGTCGGGTTCTCGTCGCGCGAGAGCGCGAGCACTGCCTGGCTGTTGT
This sequence comes from Actinomycetota bacterium, assembly GCA_046732235.1. Classification (GTDB taxonomy): domain Bacteria; phylum Actinomycetota; class Thermoleophilia; order Gaiellales; family JAICJC01; genus JAICJC01. The sequence continues at coordinate 4,999 of JBKPMQ010000048.1, read as the reverse complement.
GGAACATGTAGTTGCGGCCGATCTGGTCGGAGCCGTTGGCGAGCCCGCGGGGGTGTTGGTCGTTCGCGGACATGAGCAGGAGCTTGGCCGTGTTCGCCGCGCCGCACGCGAGCACGACCAGGTCGCCCCGGAAGCGCTCCGTCGAGCCGTTCTGCTGCGCGATCACCTCGGTGGCGGCCGTGCCGGACGCGTTCGTCTCGATCCTCGTCGCGACGGTGTCCGTGCGCAGGGTGACGTTTGGGTGCTCGAGCGCCGGCCGGATGCCGAGCACCTCGGCGTCCGACTTGCCGTGGACGGGGCACGGGAACCCGTCGCAGTTCTGGCACCGGACGCAGGCGCTGTGCGGCATGTTCTCCTGGTTCAGCCTCACCCCGCACGGCGCGTGGAACGGGTGGTACCCGGCGGCGGCGAGATCGTCCGAGAGGGCCTGGATCCTCGGTTCGTGGGCCACCGCGGGGAACGGGTACGGGGCGCTCGCGGGCGGCTCGGTGGGGTCCTCGCCGCGGGCGCCGTGCACCTCGTACATCTCCTCGGCCCTCGTGTAGTACGGCTCGAGCTCGTCGTAGGAGATCGGCCATGCCGGCGAGACCCCGTCGTGATGCCGCAGCTCGCCGAAGTCCTCCCGGCGGAGCCGGTAGAGCGCCGCGCCGTAGAGCTTCGTGGCGCCGCCGACGAAATAGTGGATCTGGGGCTGAAACGGCTTCCCGGCGCCGTCGTACCACGTGTCCGGCGAGACGTATCGGTTGTCGACGAACACGTCCTGGGCCAGCCAGTTCTGCGGCTCTCGCGGCAGCCAGTCGCCGCGCTCGAGCAGGAGAATGCGCTTGCCCGAGGGAGCGAGGTGGCGGGCGAGCGTGCCCCCGCCGGCGCCGGTCCCGATGATGATGACGTCATACGTCTCCATTCGTTCCCCTTCCTACTCCACCCATGGCTCGTGCCAGCGGCCGTGGCCGGCGACGAGCTCGTCGGCCGCGGCGGGGCCCCATGTGCCGGGTGCGTACGCGTGCACCGGGGAAGGAGCGTCCAGCAGCGGCTGCATGATCCGCCAGGTCTGCTCGACGCCGTCCTGGCGCGTGAACCGGCCGCTCTCGCCCCGCATCGCCGCGTGCAGGAGCACCTCGTAGGGCGTGGGGCCCTCGCCGCCCTCCTGCCCGAACTCCATGTCCAGGGTGATCGCCTCGGGGCTCGGGGCATCCGCGCGGTGGGCGTCGAGCATCAATCGGACGCCCGTAGTCGGGTCGAGCTTGATCACGAGCTGGTCCGGCTCCGGCCTGCGCCCGTCGGTCAGGTGGAACCCGAGCCGGGGCGGATGCTTGAAGACGAGCCGCAGCTCGGTCAGCGTCCGGGGCAGGAGCTTGCCGGTGCGGATGAAGAAGGGCACTCCGGCGAACCGCCAGTTGTCGATGTCCAGGCGAAGCGCGGCATACGTCTCGGTGGTCGAGCCGGCGGCGACGCCGTCGATCTTCGGGTAGCCCTCGTACTGGCCGCGCACGTAGTGGGCCGGGTCGGCTGCGGCGATGGCGCGGTAGAGGTTCAGCTTCGCGCCATGCAGGGTGGCCGGATCACCGCCGGCGGGCGCCTCCATGGCGGATGCCGCCACGACCTGCATGAGGTGGTTGACGACGACGTCGCGAAGCGCGCCGACCGGATCGTAGAAGTGGCCGCGGTCCTCGACGCCGAAGCTCTCGGCCATCGTGATCTGGACGCACTCGAGGTAGTTGCGGTTCCAGATCGGCTCGAGCATGGTGTTCGCGAACCGCAGGTAGAGCAGCTCCTCGAGCCCCATCTTCCCGAGGAAGTGGTCGATGCGGTAGAGCTGCGACTCGTCGACGTACTGGTGCAGCTCCGCCGCGAGCGCCCGCGCCGATTCGAGGTCGTGGCCGAACGGCTTCTCGATGACGATCCGGGCGGCCTTGGTGAGGCCGGCCGCCGTCAGTCCCTCGACGACGGTGCCGAACAGGAACGGCGGGATCTCGAGGTAGAACGCCGGCAGCTCCGCGCCCTTGATCGCGTCGCCCACCCGGTCGAAGGTGGCCGAGTCGTCGAACGATCCCTGGACGTACGAGAGCCGTTCGGCGAAGCGGTCGAACACCTTCGGGTCGAGCTGCTCGCCGGTCCCCTCGATCGAGTCGCGTGCGCGCTGGCGGAGCTGGTCGATCGACCAGTCGTCAATGGCTACACCGACGATCGGGCAGTCGAGCAAGCCCCGTCGCTCCAGCCGGTAGAGCGACCTGAACGTCATCACCTTCGCCAGGTCGCCGGTGATGCCGAAGACGACCAGGACGTCAGCTGCCTGGCGTCCGGCCGCGGTTAGCCCGCTCACGTTCCGTCGCGTCGCCATCGTGGTCATCCGATGCTCCTCATGTCGAGGTTTTCGTCGTGTCGAAGCCGTCGCGTGCGCTGCGGACGCGGCCGCCGCTCATCGGCGTGCCAGCGGTCGCTCGGCGGCATCGGGCTCGTCGGCCGGAGCGGACGGTTGAACGGTGATGCGTGCCGAGCGCTCGTGGGTGAACCCGGCCCAGGTCCAATCCACGACGGCTTTGGCCCGATCCTCGCCGGTCGAGAGCAGGGCCAGATGCACGGCGCCCCATGCGAGCGCCGCCGCCTTGCCCTTGATCGTGCGTCCGCGGCGCAGCTGGATCACGGCGGCGCCGCGGCCGATCGTGGCCATCGTGCCCTTGTCGTGGTAGCGAAACGGGCTCGTCTCGCGGCCCGCGAGCAGGCGGGCGATGTTCTCCCCGGCATGCTCGCCCGCCTGGAGCGCGACCGACCCCAGCTGGGGAAGCACGTCGCCGGTGCCGCTGTCCGTGATCGAGGCCGCGTCGCCGACCGCAAAGATCTCGGGCTGCTCGGGCACCCGCAGGTCCGGCCCGACGCCGATGCGGCCGCCCTTCTGCAGATCGACGCCGAGCGAGGCCAGCACGGGGGTTCCCTGCAGCCCGGCGCCCCACACGAGCGTGTGCGCCGGGATCGCCTCGCCCGAGCGCAGGGTGACGCGTGTCGGCTCGACCGCGGCGACGACCTCACCCAGGAGCACCTCGACTCCGCGCTTCGCGAGCGCCTTCTCGGTGTAGGCGCGGATGTCCGGCTTGAACATCGAGAAGATCACCGGCCCCGCCTCGACGAGCGTCAGCCGCGCGGCGTCCTGCGGGATTCCGCGGTAGTCGCCGGCGAAGTTGCTGTGGTAGAGCTCGGCCAGGGCGCCGGCGCTCTCGACGCCCGTCGGCCCGCCACCGACGATCACGATGTTCAGCGCCCCGTCGTCGATGAGCGCGGGGTCGCGGTCGGCGGCCTCCCACTTCTGCAGGATGTGTTCCTTCAACCGCACCGCATCGGCGAGCGTGTAGAGCGGGAACGCGTGCTCCGCCGCGCCGGTCACGCCGAAGAAGTTGACCTGCGCCCCGAGTGCCAGGACGAGATGGTCGTAGCGGATCGGCGTCATCTCCTCGAACTGCACCTCGTGCGCCTCGGGGTCAATGCGCTTCACCGTCGCCTGATGGACGGCCACGTTCGGCTGATCGTGGAAGAGGTCCCGGAGCGGATGTCCGACGGCCGGGAGCTCCAGGAGATCGGTTGCCACCTGATAGAGCAACGGCTGGAACGTGTGGTAGTCGTTCCGGTCCACAAGCACGACGTCGGCGTCGGCGTCCTTCAGCTTGCGCGCCGCGCCGACCCCAGCGAACCCCCCGCCGAGAATCAGAATGCGGCGCCGATGGCGGTTTCCGTGATCGGAACGGTCGGCCAATGCATCCATCCCCCTTCTGGCTCACGCTAGCCACGCTCGGGGACCGTCCGTCATCCCATGTGGACGATCCCCGCCGCCGGTCGCACGGCGGCTCATCCGGTTCGGGTGACGCGGGCGCGGGGGGCGGGCCCTAGCCTGGCCGCATGAGCTCGCGACCCTCACGCCCGCCCGTCTCGTCGTCCGCCCCGAAGGGGGGCGACGGCATCGGTTTCGCCTTCTACGCTCGGCTCGCCGGGGTCGTCATCGCCGCCGGCGTGGTGGCGATGATCGTGATGCTGGTGTTCTTCCGGGCCGTCTACGCCTGGGGACTGCTGGGGGCGTTCATCGTCTTTGCGCTGATCCTGCTCGGGGCTGGTTGGATCCTGGATCGCCGCGCGACACGCCGCCGTTCGCCGAGCTGATCGTCCCGGCATCGAGCTCGAAGATGTCGTCCATGCCCTCGAGGCCCTCCGGGCGGTGTGTGATGAGGAGCAGCGTGCGGTCGCCCACCGCTGCGAGGACGTCGCGCATGAGCGCGGACGCCGTCGGCTGGTCGAGGTGCGCGGTCGGCTCGTCGAGGACGAGCACGGGCGCGTCCGTCGCGAGGGCGCGCGCGACGGCGATCCGCCGCTGCTGACCGCCGGAGAGCTCGCGGCCCTCCTCGCCGACGGGGGTGTGCCAACCCTCCGGCAGCGATCGCACCCAGTCCCACGCGCCGGCGAGGCGCAGCGCTCTCTCGATGTCGCCGTCCTGGGCGTCCGGGCGGGCCAGCCTGACGTTCTCGAGGATGCTGGTCGAGAACAGGTGGGCATCCTGGCCTGCGACCGCGACCAGCCGGCGGACGTCCTCCTGGCGGTATTCGCGCAGGTCGCGGCCGGCGAGTGTCACCCGCCCCTTCTCCGGATCCAGGAAGCGCACGAGCAGGTTCGCGACCGTGGTCTTGCCAGTCCCGCTCGCGCCGACGAGGGCGACGCGCCGGCCGGGGGCGAGCGTGAGGCTCGCGTCGGCGAGCACGGCCCGCTCGCCCGGGCCGTAGCGAGCCGAGACATGTTCGAGGCCGACCGCGAACGGCCCGCTCGGGGCCGGCGCGGGGTCGTGCGGATCCGTCACGGACGGCGCGCGCCCCGTCAGGTCGAGCAGGCGACGGCCGGCGGCGAGCGTCGCGGACAGCTCGCGGCCGGCGTTGGGGAGCGGCTCGACGGCTTCGAACGACGCCAGCGCGAGCAGGGCGAGCATGCCGATCGACACCCGGTCGAGCCGTCCGCCGGCGTGGGC
>JBKPMQ010000047.1:0-6895 GCA_046732235.1 Actinomycetota bacterium | reverse complement strand
CGACTGCACCTGGTCGCGCAGGCGGTCGGCGTCGCGGCTGCGGGCCTCCGCCCCGACGCGGCACTCCGGCGGCACGATGTTGCCGGCGACCCCGCCGCGGATCAGGCCGACGTTCGCGGTGGTGGCGTCGTCGATGCGGCCCAGGTGCATGTCGGCGACCGCCCGCGCGGCGGCCGCGATCGCGCTTCGCCCGTCCTCCGGCGCGATGCCGGAGTGCGCCGCCCGCCCGAGAAACCGCAGCTCAAGCGACTTCTGCGTCGGGGCCGCGAGGACGACATTCCCGATCGGCGCCGCGTGGTCGTAGCAGTACCCGACCTGCGCCCGCAGCCGCGAGGTGTCGAAGGCCTTGGCGCCCCGGAGGCCGACCTCCTCCATCGGCGTCAGCACGAGCTCCACCCCCGCGTGCGGCGTCCCGGAGGCGAGCCGGGCGAACGCCTCGACCATCACGGCCACCGCCGCCTTGTTGTCGGCGCCGAGGATCGTGTCGCGGCGGTTGACGACGACCCCGTTACGCACCTCGGGCTCGACCGGGCCGTCGGGCGGCACGGTATCGAGGTGGGCGTTCAGGAAGATCGGCGTGCCCTGGGAGTCCTCGGTGGCCGGAAGCGCGACGTGGATGTTGCCGATGTTCGACCCCGTGCGGGCGCCGGAGTCGTCCTCGACGGGGTCCAGGCCCATGTCCCGGAGCCGTTCCAGCACGACGTCGGCGACCGCGCGCTCGTCGCGCGACGGGCTCGAGATCGCGGCGAGGTCGCAGAAGAGCTCGACGACGCCGCCGGCGGCGCTCACGCGGGCGCCTCGACGCCGTAGAGCGGCCCGAACTTGCCCCACAGGTAGCGCATGAAGGGGCCGTGCTCGAGCCGCGAGCCGGTGACCTCGTGGACGAGGTCGTCGCCCTCGTGGATGTGCCCCGGACGGTGGATGCGCGTTCGCAGCCAGGCGAGCAGCGGCGCGAACTCGGCCCGCCGCAGCTGCTCGTCGATGTCCGGAAGATCGGCGGCGATCCGCTCCCACAGGATGGCCGAGTAGAGGTTCCCGAGCGTGTAGGTCGGGAAGTAGCCGAACGACCCGGTCGACCAGTGCACGTCCTGGAGGACACCGACGCCCGCATGCGGCGGGCGCACGCCGAGGCGGCGGTCGTAGGCGGCGTCCCACTCGCCCGCCAGGTCGGCCACCTCGAGCTGGCCGCGCAGAAGCGCGAGCTCGAGCTCGAACCGGATCAGGATGTGCAGGTTGTAGGTGACCTCGTCCGCCTCCACGCGGATCAGCGACGGCTGCACCCGGTTGACCTCGCGGTAGACGTCCTCGGGCGCGGCGTCGCCCATCACCTCGCCGAACATGTCCCGCATCACCGGCGTGTAGTGCTGCCAGAACGGGAGGCTGCGGCCAACGAGGTTCTCCCACAGCCGCGACTGCGATTCGTGCAGGCCGAGCGAGGGCGCGTCGGCGATCGGCGTGTCCTCGTACTCCGGGTCGAACCCCTGGTCGTAGAGGCCGTGCCCGGCCTCGTGCATGGTCGAGGAGATGGCCGAGAACGGGTCGGACTCATCCATGCGGGTGGTCAGGCGGATGTCGTGGAGGGCGATCGTCGTCGTGAACGGGTGGGCGGAGCGGTCCTGCCGGCCGGCGTCGAGGTCGAAGCCGATGTCGCGCAGGAGGCGCATCGTGAAGTCCCACTGGACGGCATCGGGGAACACTCTGCCGGCGTACAGCGGCTGCCGCGGCGGGCCCGAGCCGGCGATCGCGCCGAGCAGCGCCTGCAGGTTGTCGGCGAGGCTCGCGAACAGCGGCTCGACGCGGGCGGTGCGCATCCCCGGCTCGAACCCGTCCATGAGCGCGTCGTAGGCCTCGCCGTCGTGCCCGAGCAGATCTGCCTGCTCGCGCTTCAGCGCCACCATCTCCTCCAGGCAGGGCCGGAACATCTCCCAGTCGCGGTCGCGGCGGGCCACCTCCCACACCGCCTGGCCACGCGACCCGGCGAGCGCGAGCCGGCGGACGAGGTCGTCGGGGAGCTTCACGGCCCGGTCGCGGTCGTGCGTGAGCACCCGCACCATGGCCGCGCGGGGCACATCGAGGTCGGCCTCGCGGGCCTCGTCGAGCAGCTCGCCGAGACGCGGGTCGGTCAGCTGCCGGTGGCGGATCACCCGCAGCGTCGCGACGGCGCGCGCCCGGCCCTCGGCGCCCTTGCGCGGCATCAGTACCTGCTGGTCCCACGAGAGCAGCGCGCTCATCCGGCCGAGGTCGGCGAGCTGGTGCATGTAGCGGTCGAGCTCCGGCCAGGCGTCCATGAGCGCCCGGGAGTCTAGTGGCGCCGCACTAGGCGGTCAGGTTCTCCGCCACGGCCACCGCCTCGGCCGGCCGGCCGTCCCTGCGGGCGACGGCGGCGCCGACGAAGTCGCGAAACAGCGGCTGCGGCCGGTTCGGCCGTGACTTGAACTCCGGGTGGAACTGGCTCGCGCAGAACCACGGGTGGTCCTGCAGCTCGACGATCTCCACCAGCCGCTCGTCGGGGGACGTGCCGGAGACGACCAGGCCGTGTGCGACCAGCTGCGGCCGCAGGGAGTTGTTCACCTCGTAGCGGTGCCGGTGGCGCTCGTACACGACCGGCTCGTTGTAGGCCCGCTCGGCCAGCGTCCCCTCCATCACCTTCACCGGGTCTGAGCCCAGGCGCATCGTCCCGCCCATGTCCTCGACCTGCTTCTGCTCCGGCAGAAGATCGATGACCGGGTAGGGCGTGTCGGACTCGAACTCGCTCGAGTTCGCGCCGTCGAGGCCGACCACGTGGCGGGCGAACTCCACCACCGCGACCTGCATGCCGAGGCAGATCCCCAGGTACGGCACGGAGTTCTCGCGGGCGAACCGGGCGGCGGCGATCTTGCCCTCGATCCCGCGGATCCCGAACCCGCCGGGGATCAGGATGCCGTCCACCTGCGCCAGCCGGCGCTCGGCTTCGGCCCACGAGAGCGTCTCGGCGTCCACCCAGGTGATCTCGAGCTTCGTCCCGTGGTGGATGGCGGCGTGGCGCAGCGCCTCGACGACGGAGAGGTACGCGTCCTGGAGCTGGACGTACTTGCCGACGAGCGCGATCCGGACCGTGCCGTCGGCGGCGCGGATGCGCTCGACCATCGCCTCCCACTCCCGCATGTCGGCCGGGCCGGTGACGAGCCCGAGCCGCTCGCAGGCGAGGCGGTCGAGGCCCTCGGCCTGCATCGTCAGCGGGATGGCGTAGATCTCGTCCGCATCCGGGGCGGAGATGACCGCGTCGACCGAGACGTCGGCGAAGAGGGCGATCTTCTCGCGCATGTCGCGGGAGAGCGTGCCGCGGGAGCGGCACACGACCACGTCGGGCGCGATACCGATGCGGCGCAGCTCCTGCACGGAATGCTGGGTCGGCTTCGTCTTCAGTTCCCCGGCGACGTCGATGAACGGCACCAGCGTGCAGTGGATGTACATCACGTTGTCGCGGCCGACCTGGTTCCGGAACTGGCGGATGGCCTCGAGGAACGGCAGGCTCTCGATGTCGCCCACCGTGCCGCCGATCTCGGTGATGACGACGTCGACGTCGTGCGACTGGCCGGCGAGCTGCACGCGGCGTTTGATCTCGTCGGTCACGTGCGGGATGACCTGCACCGTCGAGCCCAGGTACTCGCCCTTGCGCTCGCGGCGGATGATCCGGTCGTAGACGGAGCCGGTGGTGTGGTTCGAGTTGCGCGAGAGGAACTCGTCGACGAACCGCTCGTAGTGGCCCAGGTCGAGATCGGTCTCGGCCCCGTCCTCCGTGACGAACACCTCGCCGTGCTGGAACGGGCTCATGGTGCCCGGGTCGACGTTGATGTAGGGGTCGAACTTCTGGAGCGACACCCTCAAGCCCCGCGACTTCAGCAGCCGCCCGAGCGACGCCGCGGTGATCCCCTTGCCGAGCGACGAAACGACGCCCCCCGTCACGAACACGTACTTGACCTGCCTGCTGCTCACGCCCTCGCCGCCTTTCGCCGCAGTGACCGCATACGGGATATGGATCATACGCGAGCGCCGCGACGGATCCCGGGCGCCCGGGGCAGGCCCTGCCGCCGGGCCGAGGGGAACCATTCCGGCGGCCCGGCGGTCCAACGCCGCATGAGCCGGCTCCCCGCGATCCTCCCCGTCCTGATGATCGCCGCATGCGCGGGCACGCACGAGGCTGTGGCGCCGAAGACCCACCTCATCGTGCGTGTGATCGGGGGGCACTCCTCCGCGCGATATACGCTCACCTGCGGGCCGGCCGGCGGGTCGGCTCCTGATCCGGGCGAAGCCTGTCGCGCGATCGAGGACTTCCTGTCGAGGCGCGAGGCCGGCCGCGCCGCGTGCTCCTGCGCCCTCTACGTGAAGAGGATCATGGTGAGCGGCGTGCTGGACGGCAGGATGCTGCCGCGTCCTGTCGGGCTCGGAGCCGGGGCGCTCGAGGATGTGAGCCGGGCCTTCGCCGGGTTCCACCTGGCGCCCGCCTAGGAAACGGCGCGGCAGGCCTCGGCGCAGCGGCGGCAGGCCTGGGCGCATGGCTCCATGCCCTGCCCGACGCGCTCGCACGACGCGGCGCAGCGGTCGCACACGTCCGCGCAGAGCCGGGCGATCTGATGGGCGAAGTCGGAGCTCCGCAGCATCATGTCCCGCGTCGTGTCGCAGATCTCGGCGCAGTCGAGCATGAGCCGGGCGTGCAGCAGGTGGGCAGACTCGCCCCGCTGCTGGAGGCCGTAGGACATCGCCTCGACGCACGCCTGGTGGCAGTCGGTGGCCGCCGCGATCGCGACGGCGAACCGCTCCCCCGCCCGCGTCGCCGTCAGATGCTCGCTCATGGCTCCTCCCCTGGTCAGTGGTGCCGGGCCGCTGCCGGACATGATATTTCCCCATGCCCATGGATCCACTGCCGCTCACGACGTCCAGGCTGACGATTCGCGCGCTGCAGGAGGACGACGCGGACGCGCTCTACCGCATCTACGGCGACCCGGAGGCGATGCGCTACGTCGGGAGCACGGGAACGTCCCGCACCCGCGAGCAGACCGGGAAGAGCGTCGCGCAGTTTATGGCCGACCGGGAGAAGCACGGGTTCGGCCTGTGGGCCACGGAGCTGCGGGAATCCGGCGAGATGATCGGCCTGTGCGGCCTCACCCCGGTCGGGGGCACCGGCCCTGATGTCGAGGTCGTCTACGTCCTCGAGCAGCCGGCCTGGGGACAGGGGTACGCAACCGAGATGGCGCGTGCGTGCCTCGATGCGGGCTTCGGATCGTTCGGGCTCGAGCGCATCATCGCGCTCGCCTACCCGGAGAACGGCCCGTCGATCCGGGTCATGCAGAAGGCAGGGATGCAGCGGGCCGGCACGATGCATGCCCACGGCCACGACCTCGTCTGCTACGAGGCCTTCGCGGGCGGCGGCGCGTCGGGCAGCCAGCCCTCGCGGTAGCGGCTCGGACGGCGGACCGGGAAGCGGGCGTAGGCGGTATCCGGGTCGGTCGTCTCCTCCTCGACGCCGACCCCGCGGCGGACGGCCGCCGGGTCGACGGTGTAGCCGCCCCAGTCCGGGCCGGTGCTGCGGTCGCGCGCACCGACGGCGAGCACGACGCAGGGCACGTCGCCGGCGCCGACGATCGTGTGCCCTGCGCCCGCGGGGCAGTGCACGAAGTCCCAGGCCCGGAGATCCCGCTCCTCGCCTTCGATGACGAGCACCGCCTCGCCGGCGAGCACCAGGAAGTCCTCCTGGTCGGCCTCCCAGTGGTACATCGACATCGGTTCCCCCGGCCCGAGCACCTGCAGGTTGATCCCCAGCTGACCGAACTCGGGCTCGCCCTCGAACGGGCAGAGCGCGCCGCGGCCGGGGCGCTCGTACCAGCGGGCGTCGCGGGCGTTCAGGGCGAACCAGCCGTCGCCCTTCGGCACGAGACCCTCCGCCGTCTTCTCCAGCCGCGCGGCATCCATGGATGGTCGACTCTACGCCGCCGTGATGTCCTGGGCGGTTCCGAACCGAGCAGCGCAAGGACTGAAAGGAGGTCAGACCTGGTCGTACGCCCACGGGCGATGCGACGATTCAAGCGGTCAAGGGCCGGCACCCTTGACCGCGGCCCGAGGCGTCTGCGATGACGCAGACCCCGAGGCGCCGCACCACCATGACCCGAACCCGCGCCGACATCCGGACGTCCAGGCACGCGGCGGCGTGGAGTCGACCATCTAGGCCCGCAGCGCCTCGGCGTGGCGGCGGGCGGCCTCATCGCCCTCCTCGCCGCCGAGCATCCGCGCCAGCTCGTCGACCAGCTCCCCGCCGTCGAGCCGGACGATCGCCGTCGACGTCGGGTCGCCCGCGAGCTTCTCCACCCGGAAGTGCGCGTCGGCGACGCCGGCGATCTGGGGCAGGTGGGTGATCACGAGCACCTGGGCCCCCTCGGACACCTGCTGGAGCTTCCCGGCGACGGCCCGGGCGGTGCGCCCGCCGAGCCCTGCGTCGACCTCGTCCAGGAGCAGGACGCCGGGCCCGGAGTGCGCCCGTGCGGCGACCCGGATCGCGAGCGCGATCCGCGAGAGCTCGCCACCCGACGCCGTGTCGGCCACCGGCCCCGGCGGGAGGCCCGGATTGGCCGCGAGCTCGAGCACGACCCGGTCGGCGCCGCGCGGCCCGACGTCGACCGGCTCCATCCGCACGCCGAAGCGGGCGTCAGCCATGCCGAGGTCGGCCAGCTCGGACTCGACCGCGCGGGCGAAGGTCTCGGCCGCGTCGCCCCGTGCCTTCGTGAGCTTCGCCGCGCAGGCGCGGGCGCGTTCGGACGCCGCCTCGGCCGCGGCCGCCAGCCGCTCCAGCTCTGCCTCCGACCCCTCCAGGCGCTCGAGCGCGGCGCGGGCTTCGGCGGCCATCGCGAGCACCCTGTCGAGC
>JBKPMQ010000046.1:0-4526 GCA_046732235.1 Actinomycetota bacterium | reverse complement strand
ACCGGCCCCTGAATAAAAGGGGTCTGACCCCTTTTATTCCTTTTATTCATCCCGGGAGCACCTCGAGCACCGTCGCGTCGCCCTGGGCGGCGCCCGAGCAGATCGCGGCGACGCCGATCCCGCCGCCGCGGCGGCGCAGCTCGTGCACGAGCGTGCCGAGCAGCCGGGCGCCGGATGCGCCGATCGGGTGGCCGAGGGCGACCGCGCCGCCGTTCACGTTCACGCGGTCGGGGTCCATGCCGAGCAGGTCGACGGTGTTGAGGGCGACCGAGCAGAAGGCCTCGTTCACCTCGAGCAGGTCGATGTCCGACACCGACATGCCCGCCTTGTCGAGCGCCACCTTCGTGGCGGCGGCCGGCGTGCGCACGAGGTAGGCGAAATCGTCGGCGACGTAGCCGGAGGAGCGTATGACGGCGAGCGGCTTCAGGCCGCGGTCGCGCGCCCAGTCCTCGGAGGCGAGCACCAGCGCGGCGGCGCCGTCGTTCACCCCGGGCGCGTTGCCGGCGGTCGTCGAGCCGTCCGTCGTGTAGACGGGCGGCAGGGCCGCGAGCCGCTCCGCGGAGGTGTCGCGGCGCGGGCCCTCGTCGGTGTCGACGACGGTGTCGCCGCGGCGGCCGACGATCGTCACCGGCACGATCTCGTCCGCGAACCGGCCCTCGTCGATCGCCTCGATCGCGCGCCGGTGGCTGCGCAGCGCCCAGGCGTCCTGCTGCTCACGGCTGACGCCGATCTCGGCCGACACCTTGGAGTTCTGCTCGGCCATGATCAGGCCGTCGAACGTGCAGGTGAGGCCGTCGAAGGTCATGGAGTCGACGAGCGTGCCGTCGCCGAACTTGTAGCCGAAGCGGCCCTTCTCGAGCAGGTACGGCGCGTTCGACATGCTCTCCATGCCGCCGGCCAGGACGACGTCGTGCTCGCCCGCGCGGATGAGCACGTCCGCGAGCGTGGCGGCGCGCATCCCGGAGGCGCAGACCTTGTTGATCGTCTCCGAGCCGACGCCCGGCCCGAGCCCGACGCCGACCGACACCTGCCGCGACGGGATCTGCCCCGACCCGGCCTGGAGCACCTGGCCCATGACGACGTAGCCCACGTCGGCGAGGTCGACGCCTGAGCGCTCGAGCGCCGCCGACCCGGCGGCGATGCCGAGCCTGGGCGCGGACAGCGAGGCCAGGCCTCCGCCGAGCCTGGCGAAGGGCGTGCGGGCGGTGCCGAGGACGACGGTGCGCGGCAAAAGGGATCCTTTCCGACTTGACGAGGGGGCGACGATGCAGCATAGTCCGGGCCGAAATGACGACCGGCGGAACCTGGTGGTGGCGATGCGAGCGAGGTGCGGCCCGCTAGCTCCGCCACGGCATCCGCGCTTCGCAACCGGCCTCTCCGCCCACGGCGGGAGGCTTTTTTGTTGGCATGAACGACGATCTGGACATCCGCGAGCTCCCCGCCGACCTGGTGACGCCGGTCGGCGCCTACCTGCGCCTGCGCGAGGCGTTGGGCGCGCCCGCCTTCCTGCTCGAGTCGGTCGAGCGGGGCGAGCAGGTGGGCCGCTACTCGTTCCTGGGAGCGGGCCTTCCGGCCGTCGACTCGCTGGCCGAGGCCGCCGCCTTCGCGGCGGGGAGGCCGGGCCCCGGCCCCGGCCGCCCGCCCTTCGCCGGCGGCGCCGTCGGCTACCTCAGCTACGACTGGGTGGCCGAGCTCGAGCCGGTGCCGCTCCCGGCCGCCAACGGGGCCGACGCGGGCCTGCCGACGATGCGCTTCCTGCTCGCGTCGACGTCCATCGCGTTCGACCACGTCCGCCGCACGATGACGGTGACCGGCCCAAGGGCCGAGGTCGACCGCGTCAGCGCCGCCCTCGACGGTGCGGCCTCGGCGCCGCCCGCGCCGCCCGTGCCGGCCGGATCCGCGGAGGCCGAGATGACCCGGGACGGCTTCGTGGCGGCGGTCCTGCGGGCCAAGGAGCACATCGCCGCGGGCGACGCCTTCCAGATCGTGCCGTCGCAGCGCGTCCGCCGCCGCACCCAGGCCTCGCCCTTCGCCATCTACCGGGCCCTGCGGACGGTGAACCCCTCGCCGTACATGTTCCTGCTGGACATGGGCGAGTTCCAGCTGATCGGCTCCTCGCCGGAGACGCATGTGCGGCTCGGCGTCGACGGCACCTGCGAGCTGCGGCCGATCGCGGGCACCCGCCCGCGCGGCGCGGACGCGGCCGAGGACGAGGCGCTCGCGGCCGAGCTGATGGCGTCCGAGAAGGAGCGGGCCGAGCACGTCATGCTGGTCGACCTGGCCCGCAACGACCTCGGCCGGGTGTGCGTGCCGGGCACGGTGCGGCTCGAGCGCTACATGGACGTCGAGCGCTACTCGCACGTCATGCACATCGTCTCGCGCGTGTTCGGCCGGATCGCCGACGGGCGCGACGCGGTCGACCTGCTGCGCGCCACCTTCCCGGCGGGCACCGTCTCGGGTGCGCCGAAGGTGCGGGCGATGCAGATCATCTCCGAGCTCGAGGGCCGCCGCCGCGGCGCCTACGCGGGCGCCGTCGGCTACCTCGGCTTCGGCGGCGACATGGACACCTGCATCGCACTGCGGACGATGGTGCTGCGCAACGGCGTCGCGTATCTCCAGTCCGGCGGCGGCGTGGTGGCCGACTCCGATCCCGGCGAGGAGTACCAGGAGGCGATGAACAAGGTGGCGGCGCTGGGAGCGGCAATCGACCGGGCCGAGACGGGGGTGTACGGGCGATGAGCGCGCCGCGGGTCTTCGTCGTCGACAACTACGACTCGTTCACCTACAACCTGGTGGACTACATCGCGACGGCCGGTGCCGAGGTGCGGGTGGAGCGCAACGACGCCGTCGCCGGGGCCGACTTCGACCGCTGGGGCGCCACCCACCTGGTCGTCTCCCCCGGGCCCGGCACGCCCGCCGAGGCCGGCGTCTCGGCCGACCTGATCGGGCGCGCGACCGGCCGCATCCCCGTGCTCGGCGTGTGCCTCGGCCACCAGGTGATCGTCGAGATGCACGGCGGCAGGGTCGACCGGGCCGGGCGGGTCGTGCACGGCAAGCCCGACCAGGTGAGCCACGACGGTTCGCCGCTCTACGCCGGCATCCCGACGCCGTTCGAGGCCGGCCGGTACCACTCCCTCGCCGCCGTCGGCGACATCCCGGACGATCTCGAGGTGACCGGGCGTACGCCCGACGGCGAGGTGATGGGCGTGCGCCACCGGCGGTTCGCCGTGCACGGCGTACAGTTCCACCCCGAGTCCGTGCTGACCCCGCACGGGCGCACGCTGATCGGGAACTTCCTTGCGATGGAGGAGCGGCGGGCGTGATCACCGACGCGATCAAGACGCTGGTCGAAGGCCGCGACCTCTCGGCCGAGGAGACGCACATCGCCATGATGCAGGTGATGAGCGGCGACGCGTCGCCGACCCAGATCTCGGCGTTCGTCGTCGCGCTGCGGATGAAGGGCGAGACGCCGGACGAGATCGCCGGGTGCGCCCGGGCTATGCGCGCACACGTGACGCCCGCGCGGCCGTCGCGGGCCGACCTCGTCGACACCTGCGGCACGGGCGGCGACGGCCTGAACACCTTCAACATCTCGACCTCGGCGGCGCTCGTCGCCGCTGCGGCCGGGGCGACGGTGGCCAAGCACGGCAACCGGGCGATGTCGTCGCGCACCGGCTCCGCCGACGTGCTCGAGGCGCTCGGCGTGCGCATCGACCTGGCGCCTGCGGACGTGGCCGAGTGCATCGACACCGTCGGCTTCGGCTTCCTGTTCGCCCAGGCCCATCACCCGGCCATGCGCCACGTCGGCCCCGTGCGGCAGGAGCTCGGCATCCGCACGGTGTTCAACCTGCTCGGCCCGCTGACGAACCCAGCCGGCGCCCGCCGCCAGGTGCTCGGCGTCTACTCGCAGGGGCTGGTCGAGCCGATCGCGCGCGTGCTGGCCAAGCTCGGCGCCGAGCACGCGATGGTGGTGCACGGCTTCGGCGGCCTCGACGAGCTCACGCCGACCGGCGAGAACCTGGTCTCCGAGGTGCGCGACGGCGAGGTGCGCACCTACACGCTCGACCCGGCGCCGCTCTCGACCGGCCCGGGGCCGGGCAGCCCGGACGACCTGCGCTGCGGCGGCGACCCGGCCCAGAACGCGGCTGTGATCCTGACGGTGTTCGACGGCGAGAAGGGCCCCCGCCGCGACGCCGTCATCCTGAACGCGGCCGCCGCGCTCGTCGTGGGCGGCGTCGTGCCGGAGCTCGAGGACGCGATCGACGCGGCCGTCGAGGCGATCGACTCCGGCGCCGCCCAGGCAAAGCTCGCCGAGCTGGTCGACTTCACCCGCGCCCGGGCGCCGGAGGCGGCATGAGCGGGTACCTCACCCGGCTCTCCGGCGACGTCCGCCGCGACGCGCCCGAGCCGGCCCGCGGCTTCGCCGACGCCCTCGCTGCCGGCCCTGCGGTGACCGTGATCGCCGAGATCAAGCGTGCCTCGCCGTCCCAGGGCGCGATCGCGCCGGCGGCCGACGTCGCCGAGAC
>JBKPMQ010000045.1:0-3888 GCA_046732235.1 Actinomycetota bacterium | reverse complement strand
CTCGCAGCCCTCGATCGCCGCCTGCGGGCCTGGGAGCGTCCTGCCCGCGTCGTCGCCCTCCTCGCGGAGGCGGCGCTGATCGCGCTCGCCGTGGCGGTCGCATGAGGCTGGCAGCGCACGGCATCGCGCTCGAGCTGCCTGCGGGCTGGGACGGGCGCATCTGGACTCGCTCGGGCGGCGGCCCGGTCGTCCATGCGGCGAACATCGGGCTGCCCGCGACCGACGGTGACTTCGCCACCCGCGCGACCGAGGCCCTTCCGGCCGACGGCGTGGTGGTGGTGCTGGTCGACTACGGGCCGGCCGATGCCGGCACCCCGCTCTTCGCGGCGCCGGCGCCCGCCCGGATCGACGCGGGCGAGCTCTCGCCCTCCACGCTGCTGCGGCGCCGTCCCGGCCAACGCGGGCTGCAGCGGTTCTTCACGGCGGCCGGGAGGGCCATGTGCCTCTATGTCGTCGTCGGCTCGGCCGCCCACGCCGCCGACCTTGCGGCCGGGGTCAGCCGCGTCCTGGGAACGCTGCAGGTCACTGGTAGGTGAACCGGTCGGCGGCCGAGGTCGCCGACGTCCCCCGGGACGTCGTGACGACGACGTCCACCGTGCCCGTGCCGGCCGGGCTCGTCGCCGTGATCGAGGTCGACGAGCGGACGACCACGTCGGTCGCCGCCGCCGGGCCGAATTTCACCCTCGCCCCGGCCACGAAGCCGCGCCCCGTGATCGTGACAGTGGTGCCGCCGGCGGAAGGCCCGTGATTCGGGGAGATGCCGGTGACCGCCGTCGCCCTCACCGGCTGCCAGTGGGGGATCTCGTTGCCGCGCAGGCCCGTGAGGACGGTCACCAAGCCGCCGGCGGCAGGCATCACGCCGATCGTCTGGCCGGCCGCGGTCGCCCGCGCGAACAGGATCCGGTTGCCGTCCGGCGACCATGCCGGCTGGAGCTCCGCGGATGACCCGCTCGTCAGGCGGTGGAGCGTCCGCGACGCGAGCGTGATCGTCCAGATGTCGAAGGTGCCCGACCGGTTGCTCGTGAACGCGATCCGCGACCCGTCCGGCGACCAGGCCGGCTGGACGTTCCGCGCCGTTCCGCTCGTCAGCACCGTGATCGCCCCGCCGCCGGCCGGGACGACGCAGATCTGGTAGTGGCGGTTGCGGGGCGCGTCGAACGCGAGCCGGGTGCCGTCCGGCGACCACACGGGCAGGCTGTCCACGCCGGCACGGTGGGTCACCTGTACGAGGTGCCCGGACCCGTTCGCGTTCGTCGTGTAGAGCTCCCAGTCGCCGGTGCGGTTGCTGGCGAACGCCAGGGTGCGGCCGTTCGGCGACCAGCTGGGGAACGCGTCCTTGCCCGGGTTCGTGGTGATCCGGCGCAGGTCGCGGCCCGCGGCGTTCATCGTGTAGATGTCGTAGTTGCCTCGGCGGTCGCTGGTGAAGGCGATCCGCCTGCCGTCCGGCGAGAACGACGCCGCGAAGTCGGCGGCCGGGCTCGTCGTCAGCCGCACGGCCGGGTGGCCCCGGGACGGGCGCTTGACGTAGATGTCCCAGTTCCCGTTGCGGTGCCGGTCGAAGGCGATCACCCCGTTCCCGTGCAGGAGCGCGCCCGCTGCCGGGACGGCCGCGAGCATGCCGACGGCGAGCCCTGCCGCCACACCCCGGATCGTCGCTCGCACCATCGCGTCCTTCACCTTGCCCGCCCGCGTCGCGCTTCCTGGTACGCCAATCGTAAACAATTTCCCGCCGCGCTAAGCCCCGGCCGGCCGCCTGCCGATCATGCGAAACGTGCTCCGGAGCAGGCATCTTCAGTCCCGGGTCTGGGCCCTCCTCGCCGTCGCCGTCGCCGGCGTGTGCGCGGCCGGCCCGGCTCCCACGCAGGCCGACGTCCGGTCGGGCTCCGCGCTCGACTCGGCCGGCCTCGCGTCGCCGCCGCGGTCGGTCCTCTCCCGTGCGATGAGCCCGTCGACGGCGGCCGGGCCCGACTACGCCGGCGCGCTCTGGGAGCCCGCCAGCCCGATGAACTACACGGTCGCCGACCGGCCGGCGACGAGCCCGATCACCCGGCTCGTGATCCACGTGGCCGAGGGCACCTGGGCGTCGACGTACACCTGGTTCCGGAACTCGAGCGCCCAGGCCTCGGCGCACTACGTCGTCTCGTCGAGCGGGCGCGTGGCCCAGATGGTGCCCGACCGCGACATCGCCTGGCACGCGGGCAACTGGGCGTACAACGAGAGCTCGATCGGGATCGAGCACGCCGGCTTCACGAACGTCACGCGCTTCCCCGACGCCGAGTACCGCGGCTCGGCCAGGCTGGCCGCATGGCTGGCGGACACCTATCTGATCACCCCGGACCGCACGCACGTGATCGGCCACTACCAGGTGCCCGATCCCAACCATCCCGGGCAATGGGGCGGCGTCGACCACCACACCGATCCCGGCCGCACCTGGAACTGGCCCCGCTACATGGCGTACCTGCGCTCCGATGCGCAGGACACCCCGCAGCAGATCGTCGACAACGCCGATCCGTCCGCCGTGCGCTACGACCCGTCCGTCTGGCACGTTGCGAGCGCGCAGCCCGGCCGCTACGGCGCGAGCTACCTCGCGGCGGCGCCGCGCCGGACGTCGAGCCCCGTGCAGTTCCGGGTGTCGGTTCCCACCACAGGCCGCTACGACCTGCTCATGCGCTGGCCGTGCGGAGCCGACTCAGCGAAGGCGGGGGTCGGCATCACGACCACGAGCGGCCTGCGCACGGCCACCGTCGACGAGGCCCGCGGCTGCGGCAGGTTCCAGTACGTCGGCAGCTACAACCTCGCCGCCGGCTCGGGCTGGCGGCTGCGGGTGAGCTCCGCGTCGACCGCCCGGGGCACGATCGTCGCCGACGCGTTCAAGATCGTCGAGCAGGCCGACCCGGTCCGGCCCGCGGCGCCGGCGGTGACGACGACCCCGCACGAGACCTCGGTCGGCGTCTCCTGGACGCGCGGAAGCGACAACGTCGCCGTCGGCGGCTACCGCCTCTACGTCGACTCGAAGCTGCGCTACCAGGGCACGAGCCGGACGTTCTCGGTCACCGGGCTCGCCTGCAACGCCGTCCACACCGTGTCGGTGCGCGCGCTCGACATGGTGTCGAACCTCTCGCTCAAGGCGCCCCTCTGGGTGCGCACCGCGCCCTGCCCGCCCGCACCGACGGGGCTCGTCGCAACGCCGGCCAGGACCTCGGTCGCCCTGCAGTGGACGGCCCCCGCCGCCGGGCTCAGCTACCGCGTGCTCGTGAACGGCAAGCTCGTCCACACCACGTCGCTGACCACGTCGACGGTCGGCGCGCTGCCCTGCGCGGTCGCCCGCACGTTCTCGGTCGAGAGCGTCGACGCCACCGGGAGCGTCTCCGCCCCGGCCGAGACAGACGCCACGACGCTTCCCTGTTGAGCCTCACCCCGTCCGCAGCAGGCGGTACGTCCGCCCGGCCAGGCGGCAGGTTCCGGCCGGCTCCAGGCCGGCGCCGTCCAGGTTCGCCTGCGGAGCAGCCACCACCCAGCTGACGCCGGGCGGAAGCCTCCCCTCGTTCAGCAGCGCCCGGTAGCGGGCGTGCCGCACCTGCTGGCTCGGCGGCCGCTGCAACCACGTGCGGAAGCGCACCTTGGAATGGACGAGCTTCAAGAACAGCGAGGAGGTCGCGCTCTGCGAGAAGAGGTTGAAGGCGAGGGCGTCGGAAACCGGCTCGCGCACGGCGACCGCGGTGAGCGACCTCGGCGGCGGAAGCTGCGTGCACGAGAGCTGGCGCGGATAGGGATGGTGGACGGTGGCGGCCGTCGCGAGCACCGTCGAGGGGACAGCCGCGGCGGTCAGGATCATGGCCACCGCGACGCCGGCGGCGCGGGCGGGTCGGGCGGCGAGCTCGGTGAGCC
>JBKPMQ010000044.1:0-3613 GCA_046732235.1 Actinomycetota bacterium | reverse complement strand
GCGTTGACGGCGCCGTTGAGCCGCTCGATCCGCCCGAGGTGCTCGCGGACGACCTCGACCGCGGACACGGCGCCGGAGCGCAGGAGGGCGGCTTGCTCCGTCGCAGGCAGGTCGGCGGCGGCGCTCACCGCATAGGCGGATCGTTCGGGGTGGTCGTCTGCCTCATGCTGATGCTCGGCGTACTGCCGTTGTCGAGCGGGGATCGGTCGACAACCGGGCGGAGTACCTGGGGACGAACAGCCTACCGGCCACGCAGACGATCGGGACGATCGAGATACCCAGACGGCGGGGGCGAGCCTCACCCGCCCCCGCCGTCGTGTCCCCGGATCGTGGTATGCCCCAAACGGCCCGATTCGAGGATGCAGGTCGCGCCATTCCGGCCATGGCAGGAAGGCCGTGGATCTCCGAGCATCAAGGGCATGCACAGACTGCCGCTCCTCATCGCCGCCGCCCTGTCCACCACGGTCCTCGCCGCGATCGCTCCCCGTCCCGCCGCCGCCGCGACCGCACCGCCGCCGCGCACCGCCCTCCTCTACCGGATCAACCAGATCCGCGTCGGACACGGCCTCGCCCGCGTCTACCCGTCGCTGCGCCTGCAGCGCGCGGCTGCCCACCACTCCGACGACATGATGGTGCGCGACTACTTCTCCCACACGAGCCCGACCGGCTCGAGCGTCTACTCGCGGATCGTGAACAGCGGCTTCGTGGCGGGCTACTCCTGGCTCGGCGGCGAGACGCTCGCCTGGGGCAACGGCTCGCTCGCGACGCCTGACGCGACCGTGCATGCGTGGCTCGAGAGCCCGGAGCACCGCGCGATCATGCTCTCGCCGAAGTTCCACTGGGTCGGCATCGGCCGCACCTGCGGCAACTACCGGGGCCGGCCGTCCACCTGCGTCTGGACGGCCGACTGGGTCAAGCGCTGGTAGGCGCCGCTCCGGGCCGGCGCGTGGCGCCTGCTGGGGCTGTCGGCTAGCCTTTTAGGACGTTTGCGACGCTCGTCGCGACGTCTCAGGCAGCCGTGATCGAGTTCCAGCACCTCGTCTACTTCGTCGCAGTCGCCGAGGAGGGCAGCATCCGGGCGGCGGCCCACCGGCTGCACCTGACCCAGCCGCCCCTCAGCCGCCACATGCGCGCGCTCGAGAAGCGGCTCGGCGTCCAGCTCTTCACCCGCACGCCGCGGGGCGTGCTCCTGACGCCGGCGGGCGAGGTGCTCCTGGTCGAGGCGCGCGACACCCTCTCCCGGCTCGGCCACTCGCTCGAGCGGGTGCAGCGGGCCGCGATGGGCGTGCGCCGGATCCGGTTCGGATACGCCGGCACGGCCGGCGCCGACCTGATCCCCGGGGTGATCGCCGCCCTCGCCCGGCAGACGCCGGCGATCGACGTCGAGCTGGCGGAGCTGCCGGTGGAGAAGTCGCTCACGGCGTTCGCGCGGCTGGCGTGCGACGCGGCGTTCGTGCGCCGGATGTCCTCCGCCCCCGGCGACATCGTGTGCGAGACGCTCCGGCACGAGCGCACGGTGATGGTGACGCCGGTGGCCCACCGGCGGGCGGCCGCGCGGGCGGTCGACGTGCACGCCTTCGCCGGCGAGGATCTGATCGTGACCCGGGGCGGGCGGGACATGATCTTCGAGGTCAACGAGCGGCTCGATCTCGGCATCCGGTCGGTGACCGAGGCGCCCACCATCCCCGCCGTCCTCGGCCTCATCGCCTCCGGGCGCGGGGTCGGCTGGATGGCCGACACGACGCCGGTGCTGCACCACCACGACGTCGTCTCGATCCCGGTGAACGGCTACACGACGCCGCTCGCGCTGGCGTGGTCGCCGTCCCTCTCGGAGAGCGTCCGGACCGTCATCCGCCGGGCGGCCATGGCGCTTGTCGAGTCGGATTCGCCGGGCAACGTCGCGCACGCCTGACGGAAGCGGGGTCAGACCCCGAACGGCGGCCGTGACAATTCCGTTGCAGTTCCGTTCGGGGTCTGACCCCGTATTCCAGACCCTTGAAGTTGCGCGCTGTCGGAGTACACTCCGGTCGTTTGGGCTACGCGCCCCCGAGAGGGCGCACAGTCACCGGTCGTTCGGGCAGAGCTGGAGGTGACATCCGTGGAGCAGGTTCGCGACGGCGAGGCGCCGCCCCGCTCGTGGCGGGGTGGGCGCCTCCTTCCGGCTGCCGTGTTCGTCGTGCTCGCGCTCGCGGCGATCGGCGGCTTCCTTGTGGTCCGCAGCAACGTGAACAACCAGCACAGGCGCCTGCTGCGCGAGCGCACCGGCGAGGTCGCCCTGCTGCTCCAGTCGGCGGTCGGCAACCTGCCGACATCGCTGCAGCTGCTCGGCGTCGCCGACCGCCTGGGAGGGACTCCGGCGTTCCTCAAGGCGGCAAACGCCCAGACCTCGAGCGCACCGACCGAGACCGCCGCCCTGGTG
Organism: Actinomycetota bacterium; assembly: GCA_046732235.1. GTDB lineage: Bacteria > Actinomycetota > Thermoleophilia > Gaiellales > JAICJC01 > JAICJC01. Next base: position 1,194 of record JBKPMQ010000044.1, on the reverse strand, counting down.
CGCACACGCGACGGCGCGGCGACCGTCATCGCGGTCGCCGGGCTCGCGCCGGTCTTCCCGAAGGGGGCGACGCTGAGGGGCATCCCCGCCCGGGCGATCGCCTCGGCGGGGAACGGCAAGCTGACCGCGACCCCCGTGTTCCGGTTCGGGAAGACGCGTCTCATCGGCTTCGCCGTGGGGCCGCCGACGACCGCACCGGGGCGGGCCATCCTGCTCGTCGCGCCCATCGACCCGCGCCCGACGGCCTCGCACCGGGTGACCCAGCAGCGGCCGTTCGACGAGCTCGACGTGGCCCTGTACGCCTCCCCGCGCGCCGACCCGTCCCAGCTCGTCCTGACGACGACCACGCTCCCGCTGGCCGGCCAGGTGGCGCACCGTCTCGTCGCCGTCGGCGGGACGCACTGGCTCCTGGCGGCGAAGGCACGCAGCCCGCTCGGGGGCTCGTTCGCGAACGACGTGCCGTGGATCATCATCGCCTTCGGCCTCGCCGGAGCCGTGGTCGCAACGGGGGTCGTCCTGATCTTCCAGCGCCGCCGCGACTACGCACTCGCCCTCGTCGACGCGCGCACCGCTCAGCTGAACGCGTCGCTCGAGGAGCTCTCCGACGCCCAGGCCCGGCTCGTGTTCCAGGAGCGGCTGGCGGCGATCGGCCAGGTGGCGGCGGCCGTCGGGCACGAGCTGCGAAACCCGCTCGGCGTGCTCACGAACTCGCTCTACCTGATCCGCACCGCCGTTCCCGGCGGCGATCGCGAGAAGATCGAGCGCCATCTGGCGACGGCCGAGCGCGAGATCGGCGCAGCCGTGGTCATCGTCGACGGGCTGCTCGACTTCGCCCGGCAGAGCGAGCCCGACCCCGAGGTGTTCGACCTCGACGACCTGGTCAACGAGTCGCTCGCCGTGGCCGTGCCGCCGCCCGGGATCGAGGTGACCCGGCGTGGGCTCGACGAGGTCGGCGGCGTGCGGGCCGACCGCCAGAAGCTGCGCCAGGTGGTGCTGAACCTGCTCACCAACGCCTACCAGGCGATGGACGGAACCGGCGTCCTCACGATCGAGGCCGCGGCGGGCGCCGGCGGGGTCGAGATCCGTGTCATCGACACGGGCGCCGGGATGGACGAGGAGACCGTGAACCACATCTTCGACCCGTTCTACACCCGCAAGGCGATGGGCATCGGCCTCGGCCTCGCCGTCACGCGG
>JBKPMQ010000043.1:0-4099 GCA_046732235.1 Actinomycetota bacterium | reverse complement strand
ACGCTCGCCTGCGAGACGTCCGCCGGCTACGAGGCGGCCGCCGAGCAGTTCGAGGGGACGGGGATCGAGGTGGCCGCGACCGACCGCGGCGACGACCTCGACGGGCTCCTCCGGCGTGGGTTCGACGCCGCCATCGTCTCGTTCTACACCCTCGCATCGCGGGCCGTCCCCGTCCTGCGCGCCGTGTCGCCGCGCACCCGGATCGCCGTCGACTCGGTCGACGTCCATTTCGTGCGCATGCGCCGTGCCGCCGAGCTGGCGGGCGACCAGATCGCCGTCGCCCGGGCCGACCACGGCAGGGCGCAGGAGCTCGCCGTCTACGCCGCCGCCGACGTCGTGCTGGCCGTGACCGAGGACGAGCGGGCGCTGCTCTCGCGCCTCCTTCCCGGCGCCGACGTCCAGGTGCTCGGGAACGTGCACCGCGTCGCCGAGACGGTCCCGCCGCTGGCCGGCCGCCGGGGCTCGCTCTTCGTCGGCAGCTACGGCCACGCGCCCAACGTCGACGCCGTCCACTGGCTCTGCTCCGACGTCATGCCCCTCCTCCACGCCGCCGGCCACGCGAATCCGGTCGTCGTCGCCGGCGCGAACATGCCCGACGACCTGTCCGCACTCGCCGCAGAGGCCGGCGCCCAGCCGCGCGGCTTTCTGCCGTCGATGGAGGCCGAGCTCGCCGCCCGCCGCATCTCGATCGCGCCGCTGCGTTTCGGCGCCGGCCTGAAGGGCAAGGTCGGGGAGTCGCTCGCCGCGGGCGTCCCCGTCGTCGGCACGGCGATCGCCGCCGAGGGGTTCGACCGGCCGGAGCGCGGGATGCTGATCGCCGACACCGCCGCCGGCTTCGCCGAGGCGATCATGCGGCTCGAGGCGGACGACGAGCTGTGGGCGCGCCTTTCGGCCGGCGGGCGCGAGCTCGTCTCGGAGACGCTGGGCCTGGCCGCCTGCGAGGCCGCGCTCGAGCGCATCGTGGGGACGCTGCTCCTGCGGAGGGCCGCGTGAGCGCGCCGCGGGTCACGCTCGCGATCGCCGCCTACAACGGCGAGCGCTACCTGGCCGAGGCGATCGAGAGCTGCCTGGCCCAGGACCACGCCGACTTCGAGCTCCTGATGGTCGACGACGCCTCCACCGACTCGACGCCCGAGGTGATCGCCCGCTACGCCGCCGACCCGCGCGTCCGCGTCGTCACCCACCCGGAGAACCGCGGCATCGCCGCCGCGTACAACTCGATCGTCGAGCATGCCCGCGGCGAGCTGATCGCCCGGCTGGGCCACGACGACATCGCCCTCCCCGACCGCCTCAGCCGCCAGGTGGCCGTCTTCGACGCCCACCCCGACACCGGCATCGTGCACGGCGACGCCGTCACCATCGACGGCTCGGGCAAGGTCGTCGGCGAGTGGCGCTCGCCCGAGTTCGACCGCGACGGCATGGTGCAGATGCTGGTGCGCCGCCACAACTACCTCGTCGACCCGACCACGATGGTCCACCGCCGGGTGTACGAGGAGGTGGGCGGCTACTCCGCCGACTATCCGATGTGCAACGACTTCGATCTGTGGCTGCGGGCGGCGCCGCGGTTCCGCTTCCGCCACGCCGGCCCCGGCCCCCTGATCCGCTACCGCCGCCACGGCGGCAACTGCTCGGACGAGTCCGCCCGCGCCCGCGAGGTCGACGAGGTGACGCGCGCCCTCGAGGCTGCAATCGCGCGCGAGGACTGGCGCGTGCTCGCGCCGGAGGCGGCGACCGAGGAGGGCGCGCTCGTCCTGCTTGCCGACGCGCTCGAGCGCCGCGCGCTGCCCCTGCCCGGGCTGGCCGCCCGCCTCCGCGAGCGCGGCCGTGCGAACCGGCCCCGGATCGTCATGACCTCGTTCGGCTACAACGACTCCGGCGGCGGCACGATCGTGCCCCGGCAGGTGTCGCAGGAGCTCGCCCGGCGCGGCTACGACGTGACCGTGTTCCACGCCGCCGTCGGCCGCGTCGAGCCCCCCGAGCCCTACCAGGTGCGCGAGTGGTGGCAGGACGGCGTCCGCCTCGTCGGGGTCTTCAACCGCCCGCACAGCCTCATGGACCTCGGCCATCCCGACCGCGAGGTCGACGATCCGCCGGTCACCGGCGCCTTCGCCGAGCTGCTCGACCGCGTCCGCCCCGACGCCGTCCACTTCCACAACCTCCACAACCTGGGCGCGGCGCTCATCGACGAGGCCGCCGTGCGCGGGATCCGCTCGCTCTTCACGACGCACAATTACTGGCTGGCCTGCCCGCGCGGCTACCTCTTCACCGAGACGCTCGACCTCTGCCACGGCCCGGGCGACCGCGGCGGCGACTGCGCTGCGTGCGTCGGCAGCCTGGACGCCGATGCCTACCGCCGCCGGCTGAGCGAGATCCGCGGCCGCTTCAGCCGCGGAGTGGACGTGTGCCTGGCCGTGTCCGAGGCGATGCGGGCGACGCTGGTCGGCGCCGGCTTCCCCGCCGACGCGATCGACGTCGTGCCCCAGGCCATGCCGGAGGACGAGGCGATCTGGGAGGCACTCGGCCGCGAGCGCGCGCCCGGCCGCCTCGGCGAGGAGCTCGTCGTCGGGTTCTTCGGCTCGGCGCTGCCGCAGAAGGGGCCGAGCCTCCTGATCGACGCGGCCCAGCGCACCGACGCCACGATCCGCGTGCAAATCCACGGCGAGGTGCCCGAGCGGTTCGCCGCCGATCTGCGCGCCCGCGATACCCGCGGCGTGGTCGAGATCTGCGGTGCCTTCGCCCATGACGACCTGCCCGGGCTGCTGGCCGGCGTCGACGTCGCCGTGATCCCGTCGGTGTGGTGGGATTGCGCGCCGCTCATGGTCTCCGAGTGCCTCGCCGGCCGCGTGCCCGTCCTCGCCGCCCGGATGGGCGGCATCCCCGATTTCGTCTCGGACGGGGTGAACGGCCTCCTCTTCGACGGCCGCGACGGCGCCGACCTCGCCCGCCAGCTCAACCGCCTCGCATGCGAGGACGGCCTGCTCGAGCGGCTCCAGGAGGGCATCTTCGCCCCGCGCTCCTTCGCCGCCCACGTCGACGAGCTCGAGGCCTACTACCGCGGCGAGCGGCCGCGCCGCGATCACTCTCGAGCCGTTCCGATCAGCGTCCGCTGGCAGGGCGACCACAGCTCGACGCAGAGCCTCGCCGGCGTGAACCGCAACGTCTGTGATCTGCTGGAGGCCGCCGAGGGGATCGCCGTCGAGCGCGTCTCGCGCACCGGCCAGGGCGGCGGCCCGGCCCTGCCGCTGCCGGCCCAGGTCGAGGTGCGCCACCAGTTCCCGCCCGATCTTCGCCCGGCCGGATCAGGCCGGCTCGCGGTCATCCAGCCGTGGGAGTTCGGCGCCGCGCCGGTCGAGTGGGTGGAGGGCATCAACGCCAACGTCGACGAGCTGTGGGTGCCGAGCGCGCACGTCCGCGACGTCTACGTCGCCTCCGGCGTCGACGCCGGCCGCGTCGCCGTCGTCCCCAACGGGGTCGATCTGGAGATCTTCTCGCCAAACGGCCCGCGCATGGAGCTCGACGCCCCCGGCCTGCGCCTGCTGTTCGTGGGCGGCCTGATCGATCGCAAGGGCCCGGACATCCTGATCTCGGCGTTCCTCGAGACCTTCGCCGGCCGCGACGACGTCACCCTGGTCGTCAAGGACTTCGGCGCCGACGGCATCTACCCCATGTCCGACCGCAGCCGCCTGCGTGACTACGCCGAGTCCGGCCAGAGCCCGCGCATCGTCTACCTGCACCGCGACATGACGACGGAGGAGGTCGCCTCGCTGTACCGCGCCTGCGACGTCCTCGTGCACCCGTACCGCGGCGAGGGATTCGCGATGCCGGTGCTGGAGGCGATGGCCTGCGGGCTGCCGGTCGTGGTGACCGCGGGCGGCCCCACCGACGAGTTCTGTCCCGACGACGCCTGCTGGCGGATCCGGGCGGAGCGGCGCGAGTACGACGAGGACCGCGCCGGCAGGTGGGTCACCGCCGGCCGGCCCTGGATGCTCGAGCCCGATCCCGGGCACCTGCGCGAGCTGCTCGTCTCTGCTGTCGCCGACGCGGAGGGCCGCCGGTCGCGCGGCCGGACCGGGCGCGGGGCGGCGGGACGGCTCTCGTG
>JBKPMQ010000042.1:0-4426 GCA_046732235.1 Actinomycetota bacterium | reverse complement strand
ACGAGACGTTGTCTGTGACGACGTTCTGGTTCGAGCCGGTGTAGATCTCGATCCCGGAATCCTCGTTGTCGTGGGTGATGTTCGACGAGACGGTGTTCTGCGTCGACGCGTACAGGCGGATGCCGCTGGCGGCCCGCTGGTACACCTGCGCGTTCCCCCATGACTCGTTGCCGAGCACCTGGCAGCCGCTCGAGGAATCGAGGTAGATGCCGTAGCTCGAGTTGTGGTGCACGTTGTTGAACGAGAACACGGAGCTCGTCGCGTTCGCGACGTAGATGCCCTTGGCCGTCTTCCCGGACGCGGGCTGACCCGCGAACGAGAAGGTGTTGCCGATGATCCGGAGGTTGGACGAGTTCGACGAGATGTGGATGCCGTCGCTGGTCGTGTTGGTGACGTTGAAGTCCTCGATCGTCACGTAGCTCTTGCTGGAGACGTAGAACCCGTACTTCTGCCCCGTGACCGTCACGTTGGCGCCCGGAGCTGCGGTGAAGGTCACCGGCGCGCCGGCCGCTCCAGACCGGACGGTCACCTGCTCGTTGTAGGTGCCGGCGCCGACGACCACGGTGGTGCCGGGCGACGTGCGCGCCGCGGCGGCGCTGATCGTGCAGAGCGGGGCGGCCGACGTGCCTGCGCCGGTGTCCGAGCACGACGGGTTTCCCCGGTCGACGTAGATGGTCCCGTTCGCCGGCGGAAGGGGTGGGGGCGTCCCGATCGCGTAGGAATCCATGACACTCCCCTGGGCGCACGTCACGTCGTCCTGGGAGGTGGGCGGGCCGCAGATCGCGTCGATCCGCATGCCGGTGCTGGTGACGTCGATGCGCAGGTGCTCGAGGTGCATGGCCCGGAATGCCGTGCGCGGGTCGGTGCTCGTCCAGGGCGGCTCGAGCGAGGAGCCCCCACCGCCTGTGGTGATGTGGGTGATCCGGTGGATGGGCTGGAACCGCTCGTAGTCGTGCGAGTGCCCGTTCAGGTTCAGCACGTACTTCGAGTACTTGTCTCCGAGCGCGTCCAGGATGTTCGCGAGCGTCGTGTCGCCGGGATGGAGGCCGGTCGAGTACGCCGGCCGGTGCCCGAATGTGACGATGTAGTTGATGCTCGGGTCTGCCTGGGCGGCCGCCATGATCGAGTCGGCCCTGGCCGACCAGTTCGACCACGTCCCCGATGTGTACGGCTCCGGGTAGGAGATGAAGCGAACGCCCCCGGCGTCGAACCAGCTCCAGTCCTCGCCGCAGCATCCGGCGGCCGGCGAGCCGGTTGCGCCCTGCGCGTTCGGGAGCGCGAAACGGCCCTTGTAGTTCCGGAGGTCGTCCGCCGAGGGCGTCTCCCACTCGTGGTTGCCCCACGCCGGCATGTAGGCGGCCGACTGGCTCCACGCCAGCACGTCGTTGAAGTGCTGATCGACCGCGCCCTGACCGTTGATGTTGCCGTAGGCGAGGTCACCGACCACGAGCACGAACGCCGGGTTGTCGGCGGCGATCTGCGCCTGGGTCGTGGCGACGTTCGGGTACGCGTCCGAGCTGCCCACGTCCGCCTCGACGTCGAAGCGGAAGCTTCCCGTCGGGTCCGTCGAGAACGTCCGGTCAGGCCCGCCGCCGATCGAGTAGTGGTACGTCGTCCCCGCCTGCAGGCCGGTCAGGTCGGCCTCTTCGAACGGCCCGGGGGACGAGAACGGCATCGGGCTCGGGGCGTGCGCCGCGACGGTCGTCCCGTAGCTGGACGTTGGGCCGTACTGGACGTCGGCCGCCGTCCCCCGCCAGTCGAACGTCACCGAGGTGGCCCCGGTGTACGTGTAATGCACCTCGTCCGCCGTGCCGCCGGCAGCACCGCTCGGCGCCGGGACGCCGAGAACGAGCGCGACCCCGCAGAAGACGGTCGCCACGGCGAGGTAGCGGCCGATCGGCCGGCGCCGTCGCTTCGGTCGAGCGGCGCAGGCGTCCCTCACGGACGACGTTCGCGCGGCGCCTGACGGCTCGTCGCCGGTCCCGCCCTCACGAGGCGGCTTCGCAGGGGCGGGCCGGCCACGACTGCTCACCGCCACGCCGACGGCCACGGCGAGCGCGTACATCGCGACACCAGTCGCGACCGCGTTTCTGATCCTCCTGCGCTTGGCGCTCACACGCGTGGTCCTCCCGGAAAGGGTCTCGGCCACGGTAACGACAGGGTCTTCGCCCGGGTACCCCCAGATCGGGCAGGTTTGGTCTAGGTGTGAACGCCTCGGGAAGGCGAGCCAGCGGACGTTGCCGGACGCCGCTATACCTCTGCCGATGCACTACGTCGAGCGCGGAGGGGGAACGCCGATCCTGCTGCTACACGGCGCCGGGGTCGACCACCGCGAGCCGCTCGGGACGATGGAGCCCGCCTTTGCGGAGACCCCGGGCTACCGGCGCATCTATCCGGACCTCCCGGGACAGGGCCGGACTCCGGCGCCCGAGTCGATCCGAAGCGCGGACGACGTGCTCGGGGCGCTGCTCGACCTGGTCGACGACGTCGTCGGGGACGAGGCGCTGCTCGTCGCCGGCCACTCCGCCGGCGGCTACTACGCGCGCGCCATCGCCCACCGTCGCCCCGATCAGGTGATCGGGCTGGCGCTCATCTGCCCGCTGCTGGAAGGGCTTCGGGACGTGCCGTCCCACGCCGCCGTGGTCGACGAGGGTGTGGACGCAGACGGCGCGTACCGGAGCTACTTCGTCGTGCAGACGCCCGCGACCCTGCGCAGCTATGCCGAGCACGTCTCCCCGGGCGCCGAGGCGGCGGACACGGCAGCGCTCGAGCGCATCGGCGAGCGATGGCGCCTGGCGTCCGCCGAGGCCCACCGCCCGTACGCCCGCCCCGTGCTCGTCGTCGTCGGCCGCCAGGACTCGGCCGTCGGGTACGCCGGCCAGTGGGATCTCGTGGACGCATATCCGCGGGCGACGTTCGCGATGCTCGATCGCGCGGGCCATGCCCTGCCGCACGAGCAGCCCGAGCTGTTGGGCGCGCTCGTCCGGGAATGGCTGCGCCGCGTGGAGGAGCAGCGCGCCTAGGTTGACTCGACCGCGCCCACCGGCATCCGCCGGAACGCCGCCGCGACGGCGGCGAGCAGCACCATGCCCGCGCCGACGATCGCCGCCAGGAGCGCGAACCCGCCGCGCGCGCCGGCGTGGTTCACGAGCGGCCCGATCCCCAGCGTGACGCCGATTTGCAGCAACATCGACACGAGCATGAACGTCGAGGACGTCCGCCCCATGACCTCGTTGGGCACGACCCTGAACAGGTACGCCGACGTGATGACCCGGAACGCCGAGGAGCAGAATCCGGCGACGAAGAGCAGCGGGTAGAACGTCGCCACGGTCGCCGGCGACGCGGCGAGCGCCACGTACGAGCCGATCAACACCGCCATCACGGCCGTCATCGCCCGCCACTCCCCCAGCCGCAGGACGAGCAGCGCCGCGAACACGCCCGACGCCATCGCGCCGATCCCGTAGGTCATGTCGGCCAGCCCGTAGGCCGTCGCGCTCAGCCCGAGCACGTCGAGCACGTACGCGACGAGGACGACGTTCAGGCTGATCGTCGCCACCCACGGGATCACGCCCGCGATCCCGAGGCCGGCGACCGCGCGGTGGCGGCGCAGATACGCGAGCCCCGCGCGGGCCATGGCCATACCCGACTCGTTTGGCCCCTCGGCCGGCGCCGGACGGTGATGGAGGGCGAGCAGCGCGAGCGCTGACAGGGCGTAGGTCGCCGCATCGACGGTGAACGCCGTGCCGAGTCCGTAGCGAACGAGAATCGGCCCGCCGAGCGCGGCGCCGGTCAGGCTGCCAGCCTGCCACACGATCTCGACGAGCCCGCTCGCAGCGGTCAGCTGTTCCGGTCGGATCACCTCCTGCAGCAGGGCGGTGATCGACGGCCAGAAGATGCTGTGGCCGAGACCGATCCCGAACGTCAGCACGTAGAGCGCCGGCAGCGACGGCGAGCCGGCGTACGCGAGTGCGGCCATGACGCCGACCAGCACCAGCCGCACGACATCGGCCGAGACCGCGAGCATCCTGCGCGGGTAGCGATCGGCCAGCGGCCCCGCGAACGGGAGCATCACGATCCCCGACCCGACTCCGAGCGCCCACACGAGCGCCACCGAGGTCGCCGACCCGGTGCGGTCGAGGAGGTACCAGCCGAGGGCGACGATGTGGAGTCCCGAGCCCGCCGACGACAGCACCTCGCCCGTGAAGTAGAGCCGGAAGTCGCGGTCGCCGAGCGGCGCGAACGGGTTCATCCTCGGCCGACCGGAGCCACTGCCCGAGTCTACTCCGAAGGGCTACGGCTCCGCGGGCGACGCGCACGACGGCGGCATCCGGCGCGCGCCCCCGCGGCCCGGGGCGCCGGTCGCGCCGACGGCATCCCAGACGGCCCTGGCGAACGCGCCCCGGCTGTTCAGCAGCCCGGCCTCGAG
>JBKPMQ010000041.1:0-8275 GCA_046732235.1 Actinomycetota bacterium | reverse complement strand
AGTCCTGACGCGGGTCGCGGCCGTAGTCCATCGGCATGTAGGTGTGGTTGTAGACCATGAAGTCGCACGCCCCCGCGCGGAGTGTGCGCTCGAAGTAGGGCGAGCGGCGGATGGTGGGATGGAGCATGTTGGTAGCATCATTCCATGACCCCGGCCGAGGCCCTGCTGGCAGTGTGCGATGCGTGGGAGCAGGGCGACCCGGACGCCGCCGCGAACCTGTTCGCAGCGAACGGCGTGTACGAGGACCCGCTCTACCCGGCGCCGCTCCGGGGCCGCGAGGAGATCCGGGAAGGGCTCACGGCGGGCATGGGCGCCATCGAGGACTGCCGGGTCACGCTCGACCCGGTGCTGGAGCAGGACGAGCGGGTGCTCGCGGTCGGGTACTTCGCGTCGCGCCTGCGCGGCGGCGGCGACCGCTTCGACTTCCCGTTCGCCATCCTCGTCGAGCTCGACGACAACGGGATTGCCCGCCTGGCCGAGTACTTCGACACGAAGCCGCTCGTCCCCTGACGCCCGCGCGCGAAGGCCGACGTAGACTGCGGGCATGCGGACGCGCGAGTTCGGGTCGACCGGGATCACGGCCTCGGAGGTCGGGTTCGGCCTCTGGACGATCTCGACCGGATGGTGGGGCGAGCACTCCGACGAGGACGCGATCCGGCTCCTGCGCGAGGCCTACGACCTCGGCATCACGTTCTTCGACACCGCCGACACGTACGGCGAGGGCCGCGGCGAGACGCTGCTCGCGCGCGCGCTCGGCCACGTCCGCGACCGGATCACGATCGCCACCAAGTTCGGCTACGACATCTACTCGCCGTGGGAGCGCAAGGGCCACGTCGAGCGGCCGCACGACTGGTCGCCGGAGTACATCCGCTACGCGCTCGACCAGAGCCTCGCCCGCCTCGCCACCGACCGCATCGACGTCTACCAGCTGCACAACCCGCGCATGGACGCGGTCCGCTCGGACGACGTGTTCGCCATCCTCGACGACGCGGTGGCCGCGGGCAAGATCCGCACCTACGCCGTTGCGCTCGGCCCGGCCATCGGCTGGCGCGACGAGGGCATCGAGGCCTTCCGCACCCGGGATCTGGGTGCCGCGCAGATCATCCACAATATGCTCGAGCAGGACCCCGGGCGCGAGCTGATCGAGATCGCGCGCGAGGAGTCGATCGGCCTCATGATCCGCGTCCCCCACTCCTCCGGGATGCTCGAGGGCAAGTACACGAAGGACACGGAGTTCGGCCCGAACGACCACCGCCGCCACCGGCCCAGGGAGTGGCTGATCGAGGGCCTGCGGAAGGTCGACCAGCTCGGGTTCCTGACCGAGGGCCGCACGCTCGGCCAGGCGGCGATCCAGTGGCTGCTCGCCGAGCCGGCGGTCACCACGGTGCTCCCGAACATCTACGGCTCGGAGCAGCTGCGCGAGTTCGCGGCCGCGCCCGACACACCGCCGCTCACGGCGGAGGAGCTCGACCGGGTCGCCGCGCTCTACGCGACCGACTTCGCCGCCGAGGCCGCGACCACCGGCGCCTGACGCGCCGGGCTCTCGAGGCCGGCGAAGAGGTCGTCGAGCTCGACCCGGTCGGGAGGCGCCGTCCAGCGCCGCCGCACGATCCCGGCCGCGTCGACGTAGAGCACCATCGGCGTCGCGCGCATGCCCACCCGCGAGTGGGTGGGGCCGCCCCCCAGCTCGATCACGGTCACCAGGCCCTGGCTGTGGGCGGCCGCCGCGGCCAGCCGGTTCAGGGACACGCGTGACGAGGTCGAGTACGGCGTCGAGAACTGGACGAACGCGCCGCCCGGCGGGAACCGTTCGAGGCCGACCTGGCCCGGCACGATCCGGTCGGGCAGCATGGCGATCGTCCGCCGCCGCCTGCGCGTGGAGGCGGACCTGGCGGCGCCGGCGACGCCGGCGCACCCCCCGACCAGCACCAGCCACTCGATCATCTCCGCACACGATAGCCGCCGGTGGGCGCCCCCAGAGGGGACGGGATGTCACAGATTGGTTACGGATCGATCGCGGCGCCGCTTCGGGGTCTGACCCCGATTGGCGGGGTGCCGTCGGCGGCCCGGGCGAGCACGGCCTCGACCTTCTCGGCCTGGACAGGGAGGGCGTGCTCCGCCGCGACCCGCACCGCCTCGTGCGAGGGCACCGGCAGCGCGGCGGCGGCCAGCATGCCGGACGCGATCGACTCCACGTCGAGCGGGTCGACGAGGGCGCCGATCCGGGGGGTCACCACTTCGGCCGGGCCGCCCACGCGCGTGGCCACCACCGGGCGGCCGCAGGCGAGCGCCTCGAGCATCGCCTGGCCCTGCGGCTCCTCCAGGCTCGGCAGGCAGACGACGTCGGCCTTCGCGATCTCGGCCGCGACGCCGTCGGACGACAGCCGGCCGGCGAAGCGAGTCCCCACGGGCGCCGTCTTTCGCAGCTGCTCCTCGAGGGGGCCTCCGCCCACGATCGTGAGCGTCCCCCCGCCCAGCTTCGCGAACGCCTGCTGCAGCCGCTCGACGTTCTTGCGGCGCGTGAGCGAGCCGACGTAGAGGAAGCGCGGGCCCTTCCCGTTCACGTCCGCGGCGCGCGGCGCCGGCCGCAGCCGCTCGGTGTCGACGCCGCAGTCGATCACCTCGACCGTCGCGCCCTCGGGCGCGGACAGCTGCCCGGCGACGTACCCCGAGACGCAGATGACGGCCGCGGCCCGCCGCAGCACCTGCCTGGTCAGCGCCGCCACGATGGGACTTCGGCGCATGTTGCGCACGTCGGCGCCGTGGGCGGTGATCACGTAGGGGACGCCCGTCGCGATCGCGACCAGGCCGGTCGGCACCAGGAAATGCGCGTAGACGACGTCCGGCCTGTGCTCTGCGACGGCCGCACGGGCCCGGCGGGCGAGGCCGGCGTAGACGCGCGGGGTCGAGACCGGGCCGCGGTTCCCGGCGTGCAGGACGACGTCGCGCACCTCGTTGCCGCGCTCGCGCAGCGCATCCGCCAGGCGAGCCACGAACACCCCGTACTCGGGCCGCTCCGGGCTCGGATACATGTTGCTCACTAGCAGGATCCGCATGCGCCAAGTCTAGAGTCGCGAGGTGAAGAACACCCCTCGCGAGATGTTTGCATCCGGCAAGCTCAGACGAGATCGCGCGGGAACGCGTACGTCCAGGTCTTCGCGAAGGCGCACGCCTCCCCCTCGTACGCGCGCACGACCACTGTGACGTGGAAGGCCTCGGCGTCGCAGGTCATGACGCTGTCGGTCTCGCTCCGCACCCGCCAATCGCCGCGCGCGACCGAGCCCACCGTACGGCAGTGCACCCTCGCCGAGAGCGGGTCGCCCTCGACGATCGAGAACGTGGTGCGGTTCGCGTCCTCCACCTCGAGACCGTTCGGCAGGCGCGTGCGCCCGCCGACGTCCCAGTTGTAGACGAGGTCGACCCGGCCGGTCGAGAGGTCACGGGTGAGAGTGCGGCCGGCCGGCCCGCCGTGCAGCACCTCGACGGGGAGCGGCTCCGACTCCTCGGGCTCGGCGAACGCCGGCAGGTCGGCGTCGGACCGCTGGGGCGCGCGCACCGGCAGGACAAGCACGCTCGCGCCCGCGACGACTGTGAGCGTCACCGGCTCCGGCGACGGCCATGCCCACGGCCAGTAGGTCGGCGAGATGCCCACCCGGATGCGGCTGCCGGCGGCGAACGCATGCCCGGTCGCGTCGAGCCGCACCGTCGCCCGGAAGCGCTCGCCGGGCACGAGCGGCGTCGGATGTTCGTCGCTCTCGCGATGCGTCAGGTTCAGGAGCGCCCGCGTGACGAGCGCGGACGTGCCGTCGGGGAACACCTCGCACAGGCGCACGCACACGAGCGCGTTCCGCCGGTCGGATGCGAGCGCGAGCTCGACGTCGGGGAAGCCCAGGATCTCGAGCGGCCCGGCCAGCGGCTCGGACGTGAACGTGACGCTCATCCCATCCATCTCGCGCTGGTCGGCGGGCCAGTCGGCCGGCTCGCCGTAGGGACACCACGAGCCGGCGTCGAGCCCGGCGGTCTGGACGCCGAGGATGTCGAGCTCCGCCTCGTCCCCGGCCGCCGCACCGATCCCGTCCGCGTTCAGATGGAGGCGCCGCGGCGTCACCCCGGGCGCGGGCCAGCCCGGCTCCGCCACCCACCGGCCCGGCCGCTCCGGGTAGCAGGCCTGCGGCCGGAAGGAGTCGTGGATCCAGGCCCGCAGCATCGGCTCGTCCATGATCCCGGTCTCGACCCCGCCGAGCCAGTGGTCGAACCAGCGCCGGACCTCCTGGAGAAACCCGATCGTCGGCCCGGGCGGGCCGGCCTGCGGCCAGGCGTGCGACCACGGCCCGATCAGTCCCTTGCGCGGCCCGGGCAGGCCCTCGAGCAGGCGGGGGATCGCGTTCGTATACCCGTCCGACCAGCCGCCGACGGCGTAGACGGCCGCCTCGATCGCCGAGAAGTCCTCGCACACCGAGCCCTGTTTCCAGTAGGCGTCCCGGCGCTGGTGGGCCAGCCACGGCTCGATCATCGGCGGCGCCTCGCGCAGCCGCTCGAGCCACATCTCCCGCCACCGGTCGCCGACGATGGCCGGGTCGGGCGGCCAGCCGTTCCAGCCGAGCATCGACGATGCCCACTGGAGCATGTCCGAGCCCACGCAGCCGCCGTCGTAGTGGACGTCGTCCGCGTAGCGGTCGTCGGTCGAGCACAGCGTCACGATGGCCTTCAGCGCCGGGGGCCGGCGGGCGGCGACCTGGAGCGAGTTGAAGCCGCTCCACGAGATCCCGATCATGCCGACCGCGCCGGTGCACCACGCCTGCTCGGCGATCCAGGCGATCACCGCGCACGCGTCCGACTGCTCCTGCGGCAGGTACTCGTCCTCGAGGATCCCCTCCGACTCGCCGGATCCGCGGATGTCGGCCCGGATGCACGCGAACCCGTGGCCGGCCAGGTAGGGGAAGTGGTGCGAGTCGCGCACCGCCGTGCCGTCGTTCAGGCGGTAGGGCAGGAACTCGAAGATGGCCGGGACGGGGTGCTCGAGCGCGTCTTCGGGAAGCCAGATTCGGGCCGCGAGCCGCGTCCCGTCGGCCATCGTGATCCACTCGGTCTCGACGATCCGCACCTGCCGCGGAAGCTCGGTCACGACCCGCATCGGCGCATTTAACCCGACCGCCGGCGGACGCTCGCCGGTGGGGGGCAAAACTCCCCCCGACGACCCTCCAAGACAGGGGTTGCCGGGCGCCGGGGGCGAGTCCAAAGTGGAGTACATCCTCTCGCGCGCCGCGATGGGGGTGCCTCCCTGAAACTGCGCCCGCCTGGCTGGACGTCCACCACCGGGCGGGCGCGGAGGAGAGGGGTAGCGAGGTTAGGACTCGGAGCGGGCGGCCGCGAGCAGCTCGCGGAAGCAGTCGAGCTCCTCGCAGGAGCTCTCGTCCAGGCCGTTCAGGGCGATCTGGAGCTGAAGGCCGAACGCCTCGAGCAGCGACTCGGGGCCGTCCTCGAGCGCGAGCGTGAACGAGAGGTACTCGCGCCCCGACCGCTCGCCGACGATGTGGAAGCGGCGCGACGCCAGGTCTCCGCCCCCCGGCGCGCCGAAGACCAGCAGGCGCTCACCGGCCCGCTCGGCGTCCGTGGCCGGGTCGGCGATCAGGGTGCGGACAACGCTCGTGAGGCTGCCATCGACGTCGGTCGCGGCCCGCTCGATCAGGCGCGGGAGCATCAGCTCGGGCATGCCCCAACCGTAGACGGGCCGCACGGCGCGGGCACCCCCCATATTGGGGAGATGCAGGCAGAACCTACGGCGATGTCGAGCCGCCGCCGACGCCGACGGTCGTACCGCGGTCGACGGTCACGACGGTCGTCGAGCGCGGGCGGCCGCCGGAGTCGGCCGCGCCGAAGGCGATCCCGAAGCCGATCCCGATCCCGAAGATGACGACGCAGCCGACGATGATGCGCAGGTGCTCCTCGACCCACGCGGCCGCGCGTCGCGCCAGCGAGCGTGCGATCGTGCCGGATCCCGCCTCGTCGCGTCCCCTCACCTCGAGCGCAGGTTAGCCGGGGTCGTCCCGAGCTCGCCGTGACGCGGCCCGAGGCTCGCGCGCGGTTTTCGCCGGCGCTGCGACGGGTACCCGACTTGTCGCACGTTCAACGTAAGGAGGCACGCATGAGTATCGGAGCATCAATCGTCCTGATCGCGGTCGGCGCGATCCTGCGGTTCGCCGTCAGCCTGCGCTCGAGCTTCGCCGGTGCATCCGTCAACTGGCACATCGTCGGCGACATCCTGATCGTCGCCGGCGTCATCGGGCTCGTCATCTCCGTCATCTGGATGACGACGCTGAGCCGACGCGATCGCTACGCCGGCGGCGACCGCTACGCCTCCGGCGATCGCTACGACGCGCCGCGCGAGCCGCGCTCCACGCCGTAGCGGGCTAACCGTCCCGCCAGCTGCCGTAGCGGGCCGCCGTCGCCTCGGCGGCGTCGCCCAGCACGGGGTGCAGCGAAAGGTCGGGGGAGTAGCGGCTGGCGGGCACGGTGCGGCCGAGCGCCTCGGCCATCGCGCGGACGTGGTGGGGCGCGCCGCCGCAGCACACGCCGATGTAGGCGGCGCCCAGCTCGCGGGCGGCGATGGCGAAGTCCGCCATCTCGAAGCGGGTGCATGTGAACGGGTCGAGCGCGATCGGGAACGCCCGTCCGCCGCCGCGTTCCCGGAGTGACTGGAACGTCGGCTGCTCCGCAGTCGTCCGGTACGGCACCGGCTGGGCGGCGACGGGGCACGACACGGCGGCGCGGACGCGCTCGAGCAGCGGCAGCAGCGTCGCCGGCCCGCGCGAGCAGTTGAGGCCGACGACGTCCGCGCCGGCAGCCTCGAGCCGCTTGCAGGCGTCGTCGAACGAGTGGCCGTCGATGGTCGCATGCTCCGAGGAGGCGAAGGTCACGACGGCGGGCAGGCCGTGCTCGCGGATCACCTCGAGGCCGATCAGCGCCTCGCCGACGTAGTCGTTCGTCTCGGAGAGGATGAAGTCGGCCCCTTCCTCGGCCGCCCAGCGCACCTGGTCGCGGTACATCCGCCGCACCCGCTCGCCGCTCCCCACCGGATCGGCCGGGTCGTATGCCCAGGTGTTGCAGATGTTCCCGGCGACGAGCGCGTCGCCCTCGGCAGCCGCCTCGCGCGCGAGCCGCAGCGCCTGCCGGTTGAGCGCCTCGACGTCGCCTGCGCGGCCGACGGCGCGCAGCTTCTCCTCGTGGCCGTAGTACGTGAACGCGACCATGACCTCGGCCCCGGCGCGCAGGAACTCACGGTGGAGCTCGGCGACCGCCTCCGGCCTGTCGAGCACGACCTCGGGCACGTACGGGCCGCTCTTCAGGTAGCCGCGCCGCTCGAGCTCGAACAGGTAGCCTTCGGCGCCGAGGACGACGCCGTCGCGCGCTCGTTCCACCAATCCGCAATCCGCCATCGCCGCAGAATATCGGGGCCGGCCTGGCGGCTAGAACGCCCCGTCGAAGGGCGCGATCCAGGCGAGGAGGTTCACGGCGTTGATGATGACGACGGCGGTGTCGCCGGGGCGTGACTGGAGGCCGAACAGCGCGCCGATCATCGCGACGACCGACCAGGCCATTGCAGCCGCGCTGACGAGGCCGCCGGCCATGACCCACTGGAGCTCGTCGAGCGTCGGCCCCACGCTTGATCGCCAGATCAGGACGAAGGCGAGGACCGTCAGGGCGACAGGCACGAGCGCGTTCGTGGCCACCCGCCGAGTCGTGCTCGTCGGCTCGTTCATCGTTTCGGCGTCCATGACCCGAGATTGCCCGCCGCGGGGACCGTTCGCGTCGGGGAAATCCCGGGTTGCAGCCTGCCTGGGGCGACGGCCGGTCTCGCGCGACCTGGCACCCGCGGTCATAACCGGACATCCAGAAGTTGACAATTGGCCCGAAGGCGCTAGTCTTGCGCTCCCTCGTGACGGATTGGACGACCGAACGTGGTGACCTCGAGGCGCAACGCCGGCCGCGTGCGCGCGCGTTCTCGGGGACGACGCTCCTCATGTCCACCGAGGAGCTCCTCGCGGTCGTGGAGGACTGGCCCGGGGCCGCGACGCCGGCCCAGCGTCCCGCCGGTGAGGCCGCGATCGAGCCGGCCGGGCCACCCGAGCCGACCCGGCCCCAGCGCGTCGTCCGTCTGACGCCGCCGCCTCCGCCCACGCCCGAACCCGGCCTGCTGCGGCGGCTCCGGTGCGGCCGCCGTGGGCATGACTTCCGCCCGCATCGCCCGCTGCCGCAGGACGAGGTCGTCTACCGC
>JBKPMQ010000040.1:0-5054 GCA_046732235.1 Actinomycetota bacterium | reverse complement strand
ACGCCGCGCGTGACGCCGGTCGCGACCACGCCGGCCGCCCCGAGACCCGCACGGCGTCACCCGCACTCCAGGCCGGCACGGCACCCCAGGCAGCACGCGCCGAAGCCGAAGCGGCACCGAACGGTCGCGCCGCCCGCGCCGCTGACCGAGACGACCACGACCCCGACCGCCACCACCACGACGACCCCGTCCCCGACGACGACGCCCACGCCCACACCCACACCCACACCGTCCACGGGCGGAGTTCAGCTGCCCACTCCCGGCGGCACCACGCTGCCGGCGCCGTAGTCCGCCCGTCTACGATGAGCCCGTGCGCGCCCCGACCCCTGCCGAGCTCGAGCTGTACGCCCGCGCGGAAGGCGCGATCGCCAACGCATACGCCCCGTACTCGCGGTTCCCCGTCAGCGCCGCGCTGCAGCCCGCGGACGGCGCCGAGCCGATCATCGGCGTCAACGTCGAGAACGCCTCCTACGGCGTGACGATGTGCGCCGAGCGCAGCGCCCTCTTCGCCGCGGTGGCGATGGGCCACCGCCGGTTCGAGACGGTCGCGGTGCATGCCGAAGCGACGTCGTGCCCGCCGTGCGGCGCCTGCCGGCAGGCGCTGGCCGAGTTCGCGCCGGAAATCACCATCGTCTACCGGCGCGGCGGCGAGGTGGTCGCGGCGGCCTTCGACGAGCTGCTGCCCGAGCGGTTCGAGCTGTGACCGCCGAGGTGCGCCGGTCGGGCCTGGTGGCGCTTGCCGGGCGGCCGAACGTGGGCAAGTCGACGCTGGTCAACCGCCTCGTGGGCGAGCACGTCGCCGCGGTCTCGGCCAGGCCGCAGACGACCCGGCGGCGGGCGATCGGCGTCCTCCACCGGCCCGGCAGCCAGCTCGTGATGGTCGACCTGCCCGGCTTTCAGAAGCCGTTTGACCGCCTCACCGAGCGGATGCAGCGATCGGTGAACGAGACCCTCGAGGACGCCGACGCGACGCTGCTCGTCCTCGACGCCCGCGCGCCGATCGGCCCCGGCGACCGCTACATCGCCGCGCGCGTGCTCGCCGCGGGTGCGCCGCCGTGCGTGATCGCCCTGAACAAGACGGACGGCCTCGCCGCCGACCAGATCGTCCCGGCGCTGGCCGCGGCCGCCGCCCTCGGACAGCCCCACGCGGTGCACCCGATCAGCGCGCGCACGGGGGAGGGGACCGACGCCCTGCTCGCCGACCTGCTCGCGCTCCTCCCGGAGGGCCCCGCCTGGTTCCCGGAGGGGATGACGACCGACCAGCCCCTCGAGCACCGGATCGCGGAGCTCGTCCGCGAGCGCGCCCTGGAGCTGACCCGCGACGAGGTGCCGCACGCCCTCGCCGTGCTGGTCGAGTCGATCGAGCCCGGCCGCGGCCGTACCGTGGTCGAGGCAAAGCTGATCTGCGAGACAGAGTCGCAGAAGGCGATTCTGATCGGCCGCCGCGGCTCGATGGTGAAGCGGATCGGGAGCGAGGCGCGGCCCGCCATCGAGGCCGCGGTGGGCGGCCCGGTGTTCCTCGACCTGTCCGTCAAGGTGCGCCCGCGCTGGCGCCGCGACGCCTCCGAGCTCGACCGGCTCGGCGTGTAGATGGTCGATCGGTAAGTCCGCGCGCGCCTGAGCGCTCCCCCCCCGTGATCTACACTGACGCCCGGATGCCTCCGTTATCGGCTGAGAAGCTCATCGGACGGGCGGTCGATGAGTTCGCTTGACCGCATGATCTCCTCCAGCCGGCGGGCCCTGGAGCAGCGCCGCGACGCCCGGCCGCTGTCCCAGCTGGAGGAAGCCGTCGTCGATCTCGCGCCCATCCGCCCGTTCACCGAGGGCATCGTCGGCGAGGAGATCTCGTTCGTGCTGCGCATCGGCACCCCCGACCCGGCGCTGATCGAGGCGGCCGAAGCGGCGGGCGTGGCCGGCCTCGCCGTGCCCGGCGACGCGGTTCCGCCGGGGCTCGAGGACACCTGGCTCCCGGTCCTGCACAAGGGCATCCTGATCGACCCGTACCAGCTCTACGAGAGCCGCCTGGGCGGCGCCGACGGAGTCGTCCTGATCGCCGGCGCGTTCGAGGGCGAGGACGACCGCTTCGCCGAGATGGAGGCGGTGGCGATGCAGCTCGGCCTGGACGTCGTCGTCGAGGTTGCCGACGAGGACGAGCTCGAGCTCGCCCTCGAGTTGCTCGATCCGGACTCGTTCCTGATCCAGAACCTCCGCAACGGCGGCGAGGATCCGGAGTTCGAGCACCTCTTCTCGCTGCTCGAGGAGGTGCCGGCCGGGAAGGTCGTGCTGTGCGAGGGCGGCATCCGCCACCGCGAGCAGGTGCTGGCCCTGGAGAGCGCGGGCGTTGACGCCGCCGTGCTCGGCGACTGGGTGCATGAGCTCGGCATCGCGCCGACGTTCGACATCCTCCGCGGCGACTCCCGCGGTTAGCCGAAGAAGGCCGCGGCGCGGTCGTAGAGCTCACGCGGGACGAACTTCAGGTCGGCGACCGCCTCGGCGAGCGGCACCGCGACGATGTCGTCCCCGCGCAGCGCCGCCATCATGCCCCAGTCACCGGTGCGGACGAGCTCGGCCGCGCAGAGGCCGAAGCGGGTCGCGAGGACGCGGTCACGGGCCGTCGGCGAGCCGCCCCGCTGGATGTGGCCGAGCGTCGTCACCCGGGTCTCGAATCCAGTCCGGTCTTCGATCTCGGACGCCAGGGCGGCGCCGACGCCGCCCAGCCGGGCGTGGCCGAAGGCGTCCACGTCGGCCGACGCGACTCCGCGCGACTCGCCGCTCTCGTAGCGGAGCTCGTACCCCTCGCTCACCACCACGATCGAGAAGTCCTTGCCCTTGGCGTGCCGGTTGCGGATGAGCCCGCAGCAGTGCTCGACCGTCATCGGCACCTCCGGGATCAGGATCACGTCGGCGCCGCCCGCCATGCCGGCCATCACGGCGATCCAGCCCGTGTGCCGGCCCATCACCTCGCACACCATGACCCGGTCGTGCGACTCGGCGGTCGAGTGCAGGCGGTCGATGGCCTCCGTGGCGATGGTGACCGCGGTGTCGAACCCGAACGTGTAGTCCGTCCCGCGCAGGTCGTTGTCGATGGTCTTGGGCACGCCGACGATCGACGCGCCGTGCTCGCCATGCAGGCGCGCGGCGACGCCGAGGGTGTCCTCGCCGCCGATCGCGACCAGCGCGTCCAGGGTCTCCAGGTGCCCGAGCACGCGCTCGACGCCGCCGTCCGTCTCGAACGGGTTCGTGCGCGACGTGCGCAGGATCGTGCCGCCGCGCGGGAGCAGACCGGTCACGTCCTTCGCGGCGAGCGGGCGCATCTGACCCTCGACCATTCCCCGCCAGCCGTGCAGCACCCCGACGACCTCGTCGCCGCGGTCGAGCGCGGTCCGCGCGACGGCCCGGATAACCGCGTTCAGCCCTGGACAGTCGCCGCCACCGGTCAGCAAGCCGATGCGCATGAGGGTGTTCTACCCGGGGCCGGGTGCGAACTGCATCGGACCTCGGCGGCTCGTGGCGGCATCGTCGGCGTGCACGATCAGCACGGGGACGTGGCTGTGGTTGAGCACGCTGTGGCTGACGCTCCCGAGCAGCGCGGCCGCTGCGCCGCCACGGCCGCGTGAGCCCATCACGATCAGGTCGTGCCCGCCGCCGGCCGCATGCTTGATGATGGCCGCGGCCGCCGCCCCCTGTCCGACGATCGTCGTGACCGGCATGTCGTCGAGGCGGGCCGCCGCCTCGCGGAGGGTCACCTGCGCCTCCTTGTCGGCGTCGTCCTGGGTCGGCAGGAGGCCCGTGTACGGCCCGGCCATGAACCGCCACGACGTTCGCGAGGCGACGCTGATGAGCGTCAGCCGCGAGTTCAGCGCCCGGGCCAGGTCGACCGCCTCGTCGAGGGCCCGCGTGGCATGGGCGGAGCCGTCGACCGCGACCAGGATGTTCAGGAACACGGCGGGAGACTAATACGTCCGAAGGACGGGGCGGGCCCTCCGATGCGAGCGGGCAGTGTCGCGGCGGAGGGCCCGGCCGTCAGTCTCCTACGCGGTCGTGGGACACGCGTGAGAGCCTACGAGAACCGCCCCGGGAACTGGGCGATGACACCTTCGCTCAGCATGTCCGCCATGCCGAGGATCTCGTGCTCGACCATGTCGTAGGCATGCACGCTCGCCTCGAACTTGCCGGTGAGCTCGGCGACCGCCTCGTTCGTGGTCAGCTTGAGATGCCGGTGCATCATCGTGCGCAGCTCCGCAAGCGTCCAGTGGTGCGGGTTTGCGGCGTGCAGGAAGGCCGCGATCCGGTTCGCGTTGGCGTACCAGCGCGCGTTGTCCTTCTTGAGGGCGGCGGTATCACCCGACTTCACGTCGCCGAGGATCGCCACGGCGATCAGGATGTGCTGGCGCAGGAGCCCGCTCAGCTGGTGCCCGGCCTTGTTGCCGTAGAACGGTGCGACGGCGGCGCCGATGTCGTGCTGGTTTCGCAGCAGCCGCGCCTCGGTCGCGCCGAGGTCGGGGAGGTTCCCGGCGAAGCCCACGATCGCGAGCCGCGTCCACGCGACGTGCTGCTCCCAGAGCACGCGCATCGCGTTGCGGAACGCGAGCTGGCGGGCCGTGACGGTGCCGCTCATGTCCATCGTCGCGGCCGCGTGCGACCCGCTCGCCGCCCGGTGCGTCTGTGCGTCGGCGGTCTTGCCGACGGCGATCCCGAGCACTGCGGCTGCGACGAGCAGGCCGACCGCCATCATCAGCCGCCGGCCCCCCTTTCGCCTGGCGTCCGTCATGTGACGTCCTTTCTCGAAGGTGTTCACTGCCTCCAGGCTCTAGCGTCGGCGGGCGGCGGGTCCTTACGCGCCTCTTTTCCTCGACGTAAGGACCCGCGCTTCTCGGACGCAAAGAGAGCATGAAGATCGTTTCCGAATCCGGCGTTGCGACCGAGATCGACGTGGCCGGGTGGCGGGAGCGGCGGCTCGAGGCGGCCGGGTTCGACGAGCCGACGGCGGTGATGCTCGCCGGCGACTGCCGGTTCGACCTGCACGGCCTCATCAACCTGGTCGAGGCCGGGTG
>JBKPMQ010000039.1:0-8297 GCA_046732235.1 Actinomycetota bacterium | reverse complement strand
TCCTGGGGCCGAGCGGCAGCGGCAAATCGACGCTCCTGCGCGTCATCGCCGGCCTCGAGACGGCCGACGAGGGCGAGGTCTTCATCGGCGGGAACGAGGCGACACGGCTGCCGCCGCAGCGGCGCGAGATCGGCTTCGTGTTCCAGCACTACGCCGCGTTCAAGCACATGACCGTGGCCAAGAACATCGCGTTCGGCCTCGAGATCCGCAAGCGGCCGAAGGACGAGGTGACGCGGCGTGTGGCGGAGCTGCTCGACCTGGTGCAGCTGGACGGGTTCGGCGACCGCTACCCGTCCCAGCTCTCGGGCGGCCAGCGGCAGCGCATGGCCCTCGCCCGTGCGCTCGCGGTCGAGCCCGAGGTGCTCCTCCTGGACGAGCCGTTCGGCGCCCTCGACGCGCGCGTGCGCAGCGAGCTGCGGGCGTGGCTGCGGCGGCTCCACGACGAGATGCATGTCACCACCGTGTTCGTCACCCACGACCAGGAGGAGGCCATGGAGGTGTCGGACACGATCGTACTCATGGATCGCGGGCGGATCGTCCAGGAGGGCCGGCCGGAGGATCTCTACGACCACCCGGAGAGCGAGTTCGTGATGCGCTTCATGGGTCGGGTGAACCGGATCGGCGACGTCTACGTGCGCCCGCACGACGTCGAGGTGCGGCTGGAGCCGAACGGCACCACCGAGGCGGCGGTGGTGGATCGCGTCCTGCACATGGGCCACCACATCCGGGTCGACCTGACGGTGGACGGCGGTGCCACCGTCTCGGCCCAGCTCACCCGTGACGAGGCGGAGCGGCTCGGCCTGGTGCCGGGGCGGCCCGTGTTCGTGCGTCCGAGCCGCGCCAAGACGTTCGCCGGGACACCGTCCTGAGCGGGCACGGGGGGCTGTCCCGCGCAGGGGGCCGGGACAGTCCCCCTGGTCGGAAGACCGTCACAACTCTGCAACGGCCGCCGTTCGGGGTCTGACCCCGATCAGCGGCCGGTGATGCCGCCCGTGTCGCGCATCAGGCGCTGGGCCAGATAGACCGGGATCGCCGTCAGCGCGATCACGAACACCGCCACCGCGTTCACCTCGGCGGCCGTGTTCGGCAGCCGGAACTGGTTGTAGATCCACAGCGGCAGCGTCTGCTGGCTGCCGGCGGTGAACAGGGTCACCACCACCTCGTCGAACGAGAGCGCGAACGCGAGCAGGCCGCCGGCGACGAGCGCCGTCGCGATGCTCGGGAGCGTGATGTACCGGAAGGTCTGCCAGCCGTCCGCCCCGAGGTCCATCGACGCCTCCTCGAGCGACGTCGACGTGCGCCGCAGCCGCGCGACGACGTTGTTGAACACGACGACGATGCAGAACGTCGCGTGGCCGGCGACCACCGTCCAGAGCGACGGCGTGATACCCAGGTAGTCGATCGTCGAGAGCAGCGCGAGGCCGGTGACGATGCCCGGCAGCGCGATCGGGAGCACGAAGAGCAGCGACACCGTGTTCTGGCCGAAGAACCGGAACCGCGAGAGGGCGAACGCGACACACGACCCGAGCAGGAGCGCGACCCCGGCGGCGCGCAGGCCGACCGTGACCGAGTTCACGAACGCCGTGCGGGCGAAGTCGTCGTTCCAGGCCAGCCGGAACCAGCGCGTCGAGTAGTGCCCGATCGGCCAGCCGGGGATCCGCGACGCGCTGAACGCCTGCAGGACGATCACGAGCAGCGGCAGGTACAGGAACAGCATCACGAACGTGGATGCGGCCCGGAGCCCGATGCGGACGGCGCGCGGTTCCATCAGAGAGCCTCGAATGCCCCGAGCCGCTTCATGACCATGAGGTAGACGATGACGATGGCGACGGGCACGCACGCGAACGCCGCCGCGTACGGGACGTTCTGGGCGACGCCCTGGAAGCGGAAGATCACGTTGCCGATGAAGTCATGGTTGTTCCCCCCGACCAGGTCGGGCAGCACGTAGTCGCCCAGCGTGAGCGAGAACGTGAAGATTGACCCGGCGGCGACGCCGGGGAGCGCGAGCGGCCAGATCACCTTCCGGAACGTGATCCAGGCCCGGCCGCCGAGGTCGCTCGACGCCTCCAGGAACGAGGACGGCACCCGTTCCAGGGCCGCGTAGACGGGCAGGATCATGTACGGCAGCCACATGTAGGTGAACGCGAGCCACATGGCGGTATACGTGTACGCCAGGTGGTACGGGCCGAGGCCGATCTTGCCGAGCGCCCAGTTGAGCGGGCCGTCCTCGGCGGTGATCAGGCGCCAGGTGTACGCCTTGATCAGGTAGCTCGACCAGAGCGGCATCAGCACGCCGACGAAGAGCAGCGCCCGCATCTTCGGCGAGGCCATGCGCACCATGTAGTAGGCGAGCGGGAACGCCAGCAACGCGTCGGTGATGGTCACCACGACCGCCATCACCACGGTGTTCCGGGTGATGATGCGGTTGGTGGGGTCGTCCCACAGCTGGCGGAAGTTGTCCAGCGTGAACGTGTGCACGATCCGGCCCGAGAGCTCATCCTCGACCCAGAGCGAGGTCAGGAGCAGCACCGCGAGCGCGGCGATGTAGACCACCAGGATCCAGCCCATCGGCGGCAGCAGGAGCAGCGTCAGCTTCAGCTTCCGCCGCCGGAACAGGAAGGCGGACAGCCGCCGGCGCGCGCCGCCCGTCGCCGCCTGAGAGGCGGAGGCGGTCACGGCGCGCGCCGGCCGGCTGCCGGCATCACGAGTTCTTGATGTCGGTCCAGGCCGTCGTCCACTCGGAGTACGGGATGCACGAGTCGCCGCGGTCGTCACCGCAGTCGCTCAGCGGCGTCTTCCAGTAGGCGATTCGCTTGAAGTAGTCCTGGTCGGTGACGTGGTAGTCGGTGCAGTAGTTCGCCACCATCTTGTCCAGGATCGTGCATGCCTTCGGGTTGGCAGGGGCCGACCCGAACGTATACGCCGTGTGCGCCTGCACGAACGGCGTCGTCGCCCACTTCATCCACATGAGCATGCAGTTCGGGTGCTTCGCCTGGGACGAGAGCATCCACGTGTCGGCCCAGCCGGTCGCGCCCTCCTTGGGCAGCACCGTCGCAACGGGCTGATGCTCGGACTTGAGCGTGTTGTACTGGTACGGCCAGGTCGGGCCGATCACGATCGAGCCCGTTTTGAAGTCCTGGATCTGCGACGTGTAGCTGCTCCAGTAGTTGCCGATCTGGGCGCGCTGCGTCTTCAGCAGCGCCACGGCCGCGTCGAACTGGTCCTGCGTCAGCTCGTACGGGTCGGTGATCTTGAGGTCGGGCTGCGCCGACTTCAGGTACACCGCCGCGTCGGCGATGTAGATCGGGCTGTCGTAGGCGTCGACCTTGCCCTTGTAGCTCTTGCCGTCGAAGATCACGCCCCAGCTGGTCGGGGCGGGCTTGACGTCTTCCGTGTTGTACATGAGCACGTCGGCGCCCCACTCGTAGGACACGCCGTAATGCAGGCCGCCCACGGTGTTGTGGGGCGGCGACTGCAGCGCCGGCGAGATGTCCTTCCAGTCCGGGATCAGCTTCTGCACGTCGACCGGGACCACGTCTCCCGCTGCGATCAGGCGATTCGTCGCGTCGCCGGACGCGCTCACCCCGTCGTAGTTGCCCGAGCGCATGAGCTGCACCATCTCGTCCGACGTCTGCCCGTACGTGGTGTGCACCTGGCAGCCGCTCTGCTTCTCGAACGGCTTCACGACGTCGGGCTCGGTGTACCCCTGCCACGCGACCAGGTTGAGCGCGCCCTCGCCGGCGCCGATCTTCTCGACCACCTTTGTGCTCGAGCCGCCGCCGCCGCCGTTGCCACCACCGCCGCCGCCCGCGCCGCCACCGCCGCTCGAGCCGCCGCAGCCGGCCGCCACGGCCAGCACCACAGTCGCCGTTACCAGGGCGATCCATCGCTTGGTCATGCCGGGATCTCCTTCACCTCGTTTTTGCGATCGGCCCCGTCCACCGGACGGTTGTGCTGCCGATCCCAGACAAGGCGGACCTGCCGTCCGCGAGCGGCCAGCGCCTGCATCGACGACGTGGCCTGGTTCTGCTGCACCACCACCAGCTCGCCCCCCGCGGCGAGCCTCACGATGTAGCGGGTGTTCACCCCCAGATAGACGACCTCCGAGACGATGCCCTCGGCGCTGCAGCGCTCGGGCCCCGGCTCCTCGCCGGGCTCGGCCAGATGGATCTTCTCGGGCCGAATGGTGAACGTGCCGTCCGACCCGGTGATCGCGCGCGCGGCATCGCCCGTGATCAGGTTCGACGTGCCGACGAAGCCGGCCACGAAGGCCGTCGCCGGGTTCTCGTAGACCTCCGCCGGGGATCCGACCTGATCGATCCGGCCCTCGTTGAAGACGGCCAGCCGGTCGCTCATCGTGAGGGCCTCGTCCTGGTCGTGGGTGACGAACAGGAACGTGATGCCGACGTCCTTCTGGATGCCTTTCAGCTCGATCTGCATCTGCTCGCGCAGCTTCAGGTCGAGCGCGCCCAGCGGTTCGTCCAGCAGGAGCACCCGGGGCCGGTTCACGAGCGCGCGCGCGAGCGCGATCCGCTGCCGCTGGCCGCCCGAGAGCTGGCCCGGCCTGCGCTTCTCGTAGCCCGGCAGGCGCACCATCTCGAGCGCCTCCCCGATCCGCGTCGCCCGCTCCTTCTTCGGCACCCGCTTCACCATCAGCCCGTAGCCGACGTTGTCGCCGACCGACATGTGCGGGAAGAGCGCGTAGTCCTGGAAGACCGTGTTCACGTCGCGCTGGTAGGGCGGCAGCCGGGAGACGTCGGCGCCGTCCAGGAGCACGGAGCCGGCCGTCGGCAGCTCGAACCCCGCGATGAGGCGCAGGGTCGTCGTCTTGCCCGAGCCGGACGGCCCGAGCAGCGTGAAGAACTCGCCCGCCGCCACCTCGAGGTCGACGCGGTCCACGGCGACGACGTCGCCGTAGGCCTTGCGCACGCCCTGGAGGCTGACGGCGGGTGCTGAGCGACCGGCGGGGTTAGCCGACGGCTGCGCCAAGCGACTCCTCGAGCCGGTCGAGCCCGGCCTCCAGATCCTCGTCGGGCGCCGTGATCGGGACGAGTATGCGGATGACGTTGTCGTAGATGCCGGTCTTGAGCAGGATGAGGCCGCGATCGAGCGCCCCGGCGACGACGGCCGCGGCGACGTCCGCCGCCGGCTCCTTCGTGCCCGGGTCCTTGACGAGCTCGATGGCCGCCATCGGCCCGATCCCCCGCACCTCGCCGATCACGGAATGCCGCGAGGCGAGGTCGCGCAGGCGGGCGCCGATGCGCTCGCCGACCGCGACGGCGCGGGCCAGGAACTCCTCGCTCGCGATGGCGCGCAGGCTCTCGATCGCCGCCGCACAGGCGACCGGGTTGCCGCCGTAGGTGGAGCCGAGCCCGCCCGGGTGCACCGAGTCCATCACCTCGGAGCGGCCGATCACGCCGGCGAGCGGCATGCCCGACGCGAGCGACTTGCCGACGGTGACCATGTCCGGCACCACGCCCGAGTGCTCGATCCCCCAGAGCGTGCCGGT
Organism: Actinomycetota bacterium; assembly: GCA_046732235.1. Lineage (GTDB taxonomy): Bacteria > Actinomycetota > Thermoleophilia > Gaiellales > JAICJC01 > JAICJC01. The sequence goes on along the minus strand of JBKPMQ010000039.1, from coordinate 2,788 downwards.
GCGGCCCATGCCGGCCTGCACCTCGTCGTCGATGTAGAGGATGCCGTGGCCCTCGCAGCGCTCCTTGAGGCCCTGGATGAACTCGGGCGGCATGACCGTGAACCCGCCCTCGCCCTGCACCGGCTCGAGGATGACGCACGCCACCGAGGCCGGGTCGACCGTGGCCTTGAACATCCAGTCGAGGGCGTCGAGCGCGTCCTTCGTGCTGATGCCGCGGTACGGGTACGGCGCCGTGGCCCGGTAGATCTCGGGGGCGAACGGGCCCATGCCGCGCTTGTAGACCAGCTTCGACGTGAGCGACATCGTGAGCAGCGTCCGGCCGTGGAATCCGCGGTCGAACGTGATCACCCCGTCGCGCCCGGTGTGGTAGCGGGCGATCTTGATCGCGTTCTCGACCGCCTCGGCGCCGGAGTTGATCAGGAGCGCCTTCTTGTCGTGGGTTCCGGGCGCGAGCTCGCACAGCATCCGGCACACCTCGAGGTACGGGTCGTAGGCCGCCACCGGGAAGCAGGCGTGCATGAGCTGCTCGGCCTGCTCGCGGATCGCCGCCACCACCGCCTCGGGCGTGTGGCCGAGGTTGAGGACGCCGATGCCGCCGGCGAAGTCGATGTACTCGCGCCCGTCGGCGTCGGTCAGCCGGGCGCCGTGGGCGTGGTCGGCGAAGATCGGTGCAATGGAGACGCCTCGGGCGACGTAGCGGTCGCGCTTCTCGAGGAGCGCCTCGGTCTTTTGGCCTTGCTGAACTGCCATGTTGAAACCCCCGCGGAGGAGCGATTCGTGCGCCGCCGAGTATAAGCCGCGTGGCACCGTTGCGGGGCCTCGCTCCGGTAGCATTGGCCGCGGTGTCCAACGGCCGGCGCGGGCGCCGGGACGAAAGGATCGAGCACATGACCGACCACGCCAACCTGCAGGACCTCGCGAAGCGGCATCTGATGATGCACTTCACGAGCCAGGGCCGTTTCTCGAGCGAGGAGGTGCCCATCATCGAACGCGGCGAGGGCTGCTGGCTCTGGGACACCAACGGCAAGCGCTACTTCGACGGGATGTCGGGCCTGTTCTGCACCCAGATCGGGCACAGCTACGGCGCCGAGCTGGGCGAGGCGGCCGCGAAGCAGATGGCGGAGCTCGGGTTCTTCATCAACTGGAGCTACGCGCACCCGCGCGTGATCGAGCTCTCCGCAAAGCTCGCCGAGATCGCCCCGGGCGAGCTCAACCGCACCTTCTTCTGCTCGGGCGGCTCCGAGGCGAACGAGTCGATCATCAAGCTCGCCCGCCAGTACCATCAGATCCGCGGCGAGGGCCGCCGCTACAAGATGATCGCCCGCCGGACGGCCTACCACGGCACGACCCTGGGCGCGCTCTCGCTCACGGGGATCGCCTCGATCCGCAACCCCTTCGAGCCCCTGCTCCCGGGCGTACGGCACGTCTCGAACACCAACGCCTACCACCGCCCCGACGGCGAGACGGAGGCCGAGTTCACGGCGTTCCTGCTCGACGAGCTGCGCGGCGTCATCGAGCAGGAGGGGCCGGAGACGATCTCCGCCCTCTTCGCAGAGCCGGTGCAGAACTCCGGCGGCACCTATACGCCGCCCGAGGGCTACTTCCAGGGCGTCCGGGCGATCTGCGACGAGTACGGGATCCTGCTGGTGGCCGACGAGGTCATCTGCGGGTTCGGCCGCCTCGGCTACTGGTTCGGCTCGGAGCGCTACGACATCCGCCCCGACATCATCACCTTCGCCAAGGGCATCGGCTCTGCCCACGTGCCGCTCGGCGGCGTGATCATGACCGACAAGATCGCCGCGCCGTTCCTCGAGGGGTCGAACATGTTCACCCACGGGATCACCTACGGCGGCCACCCGGTATCGACCGCGGTCGCGCTCAAGAACCTCGAGGTGATGGAGCGCGAGGACGTGCTCGGGAACGTGCGCCGCAACGAGCCCTACTTCAAGGCGGTGCTCGAGAAGCTCGGCGACAAGCCGATCGTCGGCGACGTGCGCGGCGCGGGCTACTTCATGTCGCTCGAGCTCGTGCGCGACAAGGAGACGAAGGAGACGTTCTCCGAGGCCGAGTGCGACCGGCTGCTGCGCGGGTTCCTCTCGCCGCGGCTCTACGACGCGGGGCTGATCTGCCGCGCGGACGACCGCGGCGACCCGGTGGTGCAGCTCTCGCCGCCGCTCGTGGCAACGCGCGCGGACCTCGACTACGTCCACGACGTCCTCGACACCGTGCTCGACGAGGCCTGGGCGGAGATGAACCGCTCCGGCAGCCGCGAGGCAGTCACCTCCTAGCCGTCCCGGCACATGCTCACGGTCTCAGACATCGTCGGGATCGAGGCGCTCAAGATCACCCTCCGCGGGGGCCGGTCCGGCGCGGGCCGGCCCGTGCGGTGGGTGCACATCTCGGAGCTCGACGACCCCACGCCGTGGCTGCGGGGAGGCGAGCTCCTCCTGACGACCGGGCTGCCGCTGCGGGCCGGGCCGGCCGCCTACATCGAGCGGCTGGCGGACGCCGGCCTGACCGGCATGGGGCTCGGCCTCGGGTTCGGCTACGACGCGGCGCCGAACGACGCCGTCGCCGCCGCCGACCGGCTGGGGTTCCCGCTGTTCGAGATCCCCTACCAGGTGCCGTTCATCGCGCTCACGGAGGCCGTGTTCACCCGCATCTCGGACGCCCGCGTGGCCGAGACGGTGCGGCGCCTGGCCGGCGACCTGGTCGAGGCCGTTCTCAGCGGCGAGGCCGGCGCGCGCGAGCTGCGCCGGCGGGCGCGCGCCTTCGGCCTGCGGGGGAC
>JBKPMQ010000038.1:0-8749 GCA_046732235.1 Actinomycetota bacterium | reverse complement strand
GCCTTGGCCTCCGCGGCCTTCGCCGTCGCCGACTTGGCCCGCGACCGCCGCTTCGGCTTCGGCTTCTCGGGCGGAGCCTCATCGAGGGGCTCCGCGTCCGCCGCCTCGTCGGTCGCCGTCGACGACACCGCCGCGGTCGTCTTCGCCGGAGTCTTGCGGCGCGCGCGCGGCCGCGTCCGCTGCTCCAGCTCCAGCCGCTCCCCCACCTCGCGCTCGAACTCCGGCAGCTCGTAGTCGCCGGGCTCCGGCGGCAGATCGATGGCGGTCAGCTTGGCGTCGAGCAGCGAGGCGTAGGCCGCCGTGCGCGTGGCCCGGTCGATGCGCACCTTGTGCTGCTGACCGACGTAGCCGATCGCGCCCCCCACGACGACGGGGTAGCCGCCGTCGAGGCGGGCGACGCCGTCGGTGAGGTTGTACATGTGCGGCTCGGAGATCTTGACCGACTTCTCGTCTCCGTCCTTGACCGCGAGGCCGTCGCCGTCCACATCGGCGCGCGTGCCCTCGCGGACGAGCTCGACGTCGGAGAGCGGCATCCGCTCGACCGGCTCGAGCGTGAAGAGCTTGCCGGTCTCGCGCTCGAGCTCGAGCAGCTTCATCCCGCCCGGCCCCGCCAGGCCGGACGCCACCTTGGCGTTCATCTTGACGAGGAATGCCTCGGAGCCGGACGAGCGGGCAATCTTGCGCAGGCGCCGCTCCGCCTCGACCGACATGGTCTGCTCGGAGAGGACGACGCCCTCGCCGCCGCAGGTCGGGCAGGTGCGGGTGAGGATCTCGCGCACGCCCGCCGTCACGTTCTGGCGCGTCATCTCGACCAAGCCGAGCGGCGAGATCTCGACCAGGTACGTCTTCGTGCGGTCGTGCTCCAGCTCGGACTGGAGCACCTTCAGCACCTCCGCCCGGTTCTTGGCGGAGGCCATGTCGATGAAGTCGATGACGATGATCCCGCCGATGTCGCGCAGCCGCAGCTGGCGCATGACCTCGCGGGCCGCCTCGATGTTGTTGCGCGTGATGGTGTCCTCGAGCCGCCCGGACGAGCCGACGAACCGGCCCGTGTTCACGTCGATGACCGTGAACGCCTCGGCGTAGTCGAAGATCAGGTAGCCGCCCGAGGGCAGGTCGACCCGCCGGTTCAGGGTCGACAGGATCGCCTGGTCGACGCCGTGGCGCTCGAACAGCGGGACGCTGTCGGAGTAGTGCTTGATCCGGTCGACGAACTCCGGCTGCGTGGTGCGCACCCAGCCCAGGATGCGGCGGTACTGGCGCTCGGAGTCGACGATGACCTCCTGGACGTTGCGGGCCAGGAGGTCGCGGATCACCTTGAGCGAGAGGTCGGCCTCGGCGTAGACGAGGCTCGGTGCCTTGGCCGGCTTCGCACGCGCCTCGACCTGGGCCCACATCTTGTGCAGGAAGCGCAGGTCGCGCTCGAGGTCCTCCGGGGTGGCGCCGGCGGCGGCGGTGCGGACGATGATGCCGCCGTCGTCCTGCTCCAGCCCCTTCGCCAGCTTGCGCAGCCGCTCGCGCTCGCCGTCGGGCAGGCGCCGGGACACGCCGGAGCCCTCGCCGTGCGGGGAGAGCACCAGGAACCGGCCGGCGATGGAGAGCTCCATCGTCACGCGCGGGCCCTTCGTGCCCATCGAGTCCTTGACGACCTGGACGAGCACCTCCTGGCCGGGCTTCAGCAGCTCGTCGATCTTGCGCCGGCGGCGCGACTTCGGATCCTGGCCGGGGACGACCACGTCGTCGACGTAGAGGAAGCCGTTGCGGGGCAGCCCGAGGTCGACGAACGCCGCCTCCATGCCGCGCAGGACGTTGTCGATCTTGCCCTTGTAGATGTTCCCGGCCAGGGAGCCCTCGCCGCGGCGCTCGATCAGCGCCTCGACGGTGCGGCCCTCCTCGACCACGGCCACCCGCAGCTCGGACAGGTCGACCGAGATCAGGATCGTCTTCGAAACATTGGATGTGAGTGTCAAGTGCGTGCTCCTACCGGCTGGGGACGCAGATCGATCCGCGTCCGCACCAGCCGCTTGATGGTCGCGGTCCGGCCCACGAGGCCTGCGACCGCCTGTGCGATCTCGTCCGGGCGGGCGGTGCCGGCGTCGGTCATCCGAAGCAGCATCCGCAGCAGGCCCGGCTCGTGCTCGATGCTCGAGCAGTACCTGGTGACGTCGACCGTGCGGTCGGGCTTGCCGGGGGCGGTGCGCACCACCTCGCAGCTGTCCGCAACCGCGAACGCGCCCAGCGCGCGCTCCCAGTCGACGTCCTCCTCGACCTCCACCTCGTACTCGGCCGCGTCGACGCGCGAGGCCGCCTTCGGGCCTTCGGCGGGTTCGACGGCGACGACGGCGATGCCGTGCGGCAGCTCGCCGTCCAGCCGCTCGGCCACCTCGGCCGGGTCGTGGTCGCCGTGCAGGGCGACGTCGGCCAGGTCGGCATGCGCCTGCACGCCCACGGCGCGCGGCAGCGCCAGCGAGATCACGGGGCGGGGTTTCATGCCCTTCGACAGGGCGATGTCGTACCCGGCGCGCCGCAGCGCCCCGAGCATGGTGTCAACGGTCTCCAGGTGCGACAGGAAGCGCGCGCGCCCGGTGACCGCGAAGGTGATTCGATATGTCAATTCTTTTGCTCAACTTTCAGCCGCCGGCCGTTCGGGGTCTGACCCCGTGCCGGTCAGTTCACCAATCTGTTGCGGACGGGCCCGAAGCACGCACCGCAGTCGGTGCATCCGTCCCAGCGGCAGTCGCCCGTCGCCACCTCGGCGCGGCTCTGCCCCCACTCGTCCAGCAGGAACTCCCTCGAGATGCCCGAGCGCACGTGATCCCACGGCAGCTCGTCCCACTCCCCAAACTCCCGGGTGGCCTGCGCGTCCACGCTCGTCCCGGCGGCCGCGAACGCGGCCTCCCAGGCGTCCTCCCGGTACATCTCGCTCCAGGCGTCGAAGCGCGCTCCGCCGCGCCACGCCGCCTCGATCACGTCTGCCGTCTCCTCGCCCCCGCGCGCGAGCGCGCCCTCGAGCATCGAGGTGCGCAGATCGTGCAGCGAGAGGCGGATCTGGCGGGTCGGCATCGCCCGGCGCATGTACGACTGCTTGGCCTCGAGCTGCATCCGGCTCGACATGCCCTCCCACTGGAACGGGGTGTGCGGCTTCGGGACGAAGTTCGAGGCGCTCACGTGCACCGAGAAGCGGCCGCCACCCGGCCGCACCCGGCGCCCGATCTCGCGCGCCTTGATGCCGAGGTCGACGATGCCCTGCACCTCGGCGTGCGTCTCGCGGGGCAGGCCGATCATGAAGTACATCTTCAGGCTCGTGTACCCGGCCTTGAAGGCCGCCTCGATCGCCTGCTCGATCATCTCGTCGGTGATCGTCTTGCAGATGATGTCGCGCATCCGCTGCGTGGCCGCCTCGGGCGCGAGCGTGATCGAGCTCTGGCGGGCGTTCGCGGCCGCCGTCAGCGCGACGGGGCCGGTGTCGACCCGATTCGACGGCAGCGACAGGTGCAGCGTCGGCAGGCGCGACTTGATCTTCTCGATCGCCGGCACGATCCCCGTGTAGTCGCTGGTCGCGAGCGACGTCAGCGAGAGCTCGTCGTAGCCCGTGCACCCCAGCTGGGCGAGGCCGGCCTCGACCACCTGCTCGGGCGGGCGCTCGCGCACGGGCCGGTACCACGTGCCGGCGTGGCAGAAGCGGCAGCCGCGGGTGCAGCCGCGCATGACCTCCACGGACGCGCGCGAGAAGATCGCCGACGAGTACGGCACGACGACGCTGGTGGGGTGCGTCTCGATGGCGAAATCGGCGTACACCGCCCGCTCGACCGGGTGCCGTCCGCGCGACGGCATGTACAGGTACGGGTTCTCGGCCAGCCGCGCTAACCGCGCGGCCCGGCCGGGCACCGAGGCAATCACGTCGAGCACGGCGTCGAACGCGCGCTCGGACTCGCCCATGAACACGGCGTCGAAGAACGGCGCGAGCGGCGCCGGGTTGGACGCGCTCGGGCCGCCGGCGACGACGATCGGATCGTCCTCGCCGCGGTCGGCCGCCCGTAGCGGGATGCCCGCCAGGTCGAGCACCTCGAGCACGTTCGAGTAGGTCAGCTCGGCCTGCAGCGTGATCCCCAGCAGGTCGACCTCGCGCACGGGCCGCCACGACTCGAGCGTGAAGAGCGGCAGGCCCTGGCACCGCATCGCGTCGGCCATGTCGGGCCAGGGGCAGTAGACCCGCTCGGCCGCCATCCCCTCGCGGCCGTTCACCTGCTGGTAGAGGATCTGGAGCGCCTGGTTCGAGATCCCGATCTCGTATGCATCGGGATAGCAGAGGGCGACGAGCGAGGTCGCCTGCGGCTTTCGCACCTGGTTCGCCTCGCCGCCGATGTACCGGGACGGCTTCTGCACCGTCTCCAGCACGGCCTCGATTCGGTCCTCGAGCAGGGCTTTGCCCATCGTCCCGGATGGTAGTCGACAGTGTTAACGACTGCGGGGCCTGGCCCCACGAGGTGGGGCCAGGCCCCGGTGTTCGCGGTTATCAGCGGAGGGCTTCGGCCTTCTCGCGGAGATGGGCGACGCCGGCCGGGGCGCCGCGCTCGAAGTACTCCACCGCGGCGCGGCCGATCGCCTGCGTGCCCGAGTAGGCGACGCCGCCCTTCACCACCCAGCCGGCGATCGGCACCACGTCGAGCAGCTCGCGTGCTGCGGCGCGCAGCCCGAAGCCGGCGCCGAGCAGCGTGAGCAGCTCCACCGCACGGTCCGGGCCGATCTCGACGCCGTAGCAGACCCCGATCTGGAGCACCATCCGCATCTCCACGGCGGTCAGGAGCGGCATGTCGGCGCCGGGGATCCAGACCGCAGCCGCGATCACCGCGTTCCGCCGCGACGCCGTCTCGATCACCGCCTCGACCACCGCCGGCCGCAGCGCGGGCAGGCGGGCCGCGAGCGCCGGGCCTGAGGGGCCCGCCTTCTTCGCGATCTCGTGCAGCACCCGCTTCTCCGGGAATCTGCCCCGCTTCGCCGCCAGCACGTTGTCCGGCTCCACGCCGCGGACGCGGGCGGCCTCGACCGACGCGTCCATCGGAAGCTCGACGCCCTCGAGCACGACGAGCAGCGGCCGGCCGACGCGGCCGATGATCTCGAGGTCGGCACGGGTCTCGTCGTCGAGGCGGTGGGTCACCTCTCCGCCGTAGACGACGACCGACGCGCGCCGCAGCTGCTCGTGGTCCTCGGGCCGCAGCCGTCGGATCGCATACGACTCGACGGCCGAGCTGTTGCTGAGCTTCGCCTCGAGCAGCGCCGAGCGCACCTGCTCGACCGGGCTCGAGCGCCCGCACAGGATGATGGGGCCGACCCCGGTCGAGGCCTCGCCGATCTCGCGGAGCGCCTTCTGCGCCATCGTCGCCGAGGCCACCGCCCCCAGGCCTTGCCGCTTCTTGCTCACAGGGCGTACACCGGCTCGTCGGCCGCCTGGGCGTGGACATGGATCGCCTGCAAAACCCCGATCGCCAGCAGGTTCGTGATGGTGTGCGAGCCGCCGAAGCTCATGAACGGCAGCGGGATGCCCGTCACCGGCGCGAGGCCGATCGTCATGCCGATGTTGATGAAGATCTGGAAGAGCAACATGGAGACGACGCCGGCGGCGACGAGGCTTCCGAACGTGGAGCGCGACTTCGTGATCACCTTCAGGCCGCGCCACAGGAGCAGGGCGTAGAGGCAGATCAGCCAGGCCGCCCCGACGAAGCCACGCTCCTCGCCCACGACGGCGAACACGAAGTCGGTCGGCGCCTCGGGCAGGAACCCGAGCGAGGTCTGGGTGGCGCCGAGCTGCGGCTGGCCGGGCACCGTGGTGGCGTCGCCGGTGCCTCCGAGGCCGCCGTGCGACACCGCGATCACCGACTGGCGCAGCTGGAAGCCACCGGATTGGACGTCGTCCGGGTTCGGGTGCAGGAACGACGTCAGGCGCGTGATCTGGTACTCCTGCACGACCCGCACGCCCATGCCGGGCAGGATCGAGAAGATCAGCGCCCCGACGACGCACACGGCCAGGATCATCCACACGAAGTGCTGCCACGGGATGCCGTAGACGAACAGCATGCCGAGCAGGATGGCGAGGAAGACGAGCATCGTCCCGAAGTCGGGCTCCTTGAACACGAGCAGCGCGGGCACGCCGATGTAGGCGACCGCGAGCAGCGTCAGGCGGGCGGGGCCGGTGATGCCGCGGCGGGCGGCCAGCACCGACGCGAGCCCGACGATCAGGAGCAGCTTCGCGAACTCCGACGGCTGGAACTGGAACGCGCCGAGGTCGATCCAGCGGCGGCCACCGCCGACGGACGTCCCCACGACGAGCACCGCCGCCGTGGTCAGCAGGACGAAGGCGTAGAGCGGCCACCGCACCCGCCGCATCAGGGCCGGCGGGATGGCGGCAATGACCAGCATGCCGACGGTGCCGGCGGCCACGTAGAGCAGCTGGTGGCCGTAGAGATTGCCGGAGTAGTTCTTCGTCGCCGACTGCATGATCCAGAGGCCGAACGCCGAGATCGAGAGCGCGGTCGCGAGCATCAGGTAGTCGAGGTGGCGCAGGTAGTGGGTCATCGAGACTGGTCGCTCCCGGCCTGGAAGCTGTAGTGGCTGCGCGGGTCGTAGAACGCCTGGAACACGCTCGCGGCGACCGGCGCGGCCGAGACGCCGCCGTGGCCGCCGTTGTGGATGAATGCGACCACGACGAGCGGCTTGCCGCCCTGCGAGGCCCACCCCGCCCACCAGGCGTTGGCGCAGTCCGGGCAGTCGGTGGTCGGCACCTCGGCGGTGCCCGTCTTGCCGTAGACGGTGGGCTGGAAGTGCCCGAATGTTGCGGTCGAGGTGCCGTCGCCGGCGTGCGTGGCGCCGTAGAGCCCGTCCCTGATCTCGGTCAAAAGCTCCTGGGGCAGGCGCAGGTTGCGCACGGGTTTGGGATCGACCTGGCCGCCGGGGATCATCTGCGTCGTGGAGCCGGGCTCGAGGATCGCCTGGCCGACGTGCGGCGTCACCACCTTGCCGCCGTTCTCGAGGGCGCTGTAGGCGACCGCCTGCTGCAACGGCGAGACGAGCAGGTTGCCCTGGCCGATCGAGAGGTTGATGTCGTCGCCGGGAAGCCACGCTTCCTCGATCGCCTGCTGGGCCGGCGTGCCCGGCCACGTCTGCTCGGCCTTCCACTGCGCGTCCGGGACGACGCCCGCCTGGGCCCCGCCGGCGTCGAGCGGCGGCGGCGAGCCGTAGCCGAGCTTGCGGAGCCAGCCCTGGAACTCCGAGCCCCGACTCGTCATGCCCCAGAACTGGTCGCCGAGCTGGTAGAAGAAGGTGTCGCAGGAGACCTCGAGCGCCTTGGCGAGACCCATCGGCCCCATCGAGAGCGGCGTCCAGTTGTGGAAGACCGTCTTCTGCTTGGCGATATCGTGCTGGGAGGTGTACTGGCCAGGGCAGTCCAGGATCTGTCCAGGCGCCAGGACGCCCGCCTCGTAGGCGGCCGTCGCGGTCATCGGCTTGAACGTCGACCCGGCCGGATAGGTGCCCTGGAACGCCTTGTCGTAGGCCGGCGTGAGCTTGCTCTTGAACACGGCCTTCGAGCCCTTGTACGGCGGCACGTGCACCATCGGGCTGTACGTCGGGTAGGACGCCATCGCGTAGATCGCGCCGTTGTCCGGGTTCATCGCGACGACGGCGCCGTAGTCGGCCTGCACCTCGCCGTTCGCGTGCGCGATTGCGATCCCCTGGCTGACCGCATACTCGGCCGACTTCTGGAGCCGCGCGTCGATGGTCAGGCGCAGGTTGTCGCCGGCGATCGGCGACTGGGTCAAGAATGCCTGGCCGACGGGCGACCCCGCCGGATCGACCGTCTCCTGGATCTTGCCGTCCTGGCCGCGCAGATAGCGGTCGTACGTCTTCTCGATGCCCGCCTGGCCGGCGGTGCCGATCATGGGCAGCTTCTCGTGGTAGGACGGGTCATGCAGGTTCTCGTGCGTGATCGCGCCGACGAACCCGAGCAGGTTCGGGTTGGTGGGGCCGAACTCCTCGAGCGACGGGTAGGTGCGCTGGTAGACATGCTCGAACTGGACGCCCGGGAAGAGCCAGCGCCGCTCGAGCACGTACGCCGTCTGGCGGCGGTTGACGTCGAACGGCAGCGTCACCGGGTAGCCCGGGTTCGCCTTCGCCAGGTGCGAGAAGGTGTGCCACATCTTCGGGTAGCGCACGTTCAGCACCCACGCCAGGCGTTTCAGCACCCCGCAGCCGCGCTGGTCGTGCACCTTGTGGGAGACGAGCGTCGGGCCGCATTCGGTGCCCTCGGGCAGCCGGGCGGCATCGACCTGCACGGCGATGGAGGCGGTGTTCGAGACGAGCACGTGGCCGTTCCGGTCCAGGATCTCGCCCCGCGGCGACGGCATCGTGAGCGTGCGGATGCTGTTCTGAGCGGCCGCGGCGACGTACTGGTCGGAGTGCAGCACCTGGAGCGCCCACAGCCGGAAGAGCAGGACCCCGAGGAGCACGGCGGCGACGACGCCGAGCGTCGCCGCCCGCAGCGCGAGCGGCACCGGGTCCGGCGCCGGCTCGGGCCTAGACGGCGGCCGCTGCAGATACATCGGGTCGGACGCGGGTCGGGCGGAACAGCCGCCGCAGCAGGGGCAGCAGGATCAGGGCGAGCAGGGTGGTCTGGAGGAGCGACGGCACGATCTGGTGCCAGACGAGGTAGCCGACGTCGCAGCTGAACCCGAGCAGCACCTGCACGGCGACGAGG